>JALSHK010000383.1 GCA_026982275.1 Paracoccaceae bacterium
CGATGCCCATCGCCAGCTCGATATGGCCGTGGAAGCCGGGATTAACCTGATCGACACGGCCGAGCTTTATCCGGTAAATCCGATCAAAACCGAAACCTGCGGCGCAAGCGAGGCCATTATCGGCAACTGGCTGGCGGCATCAGGCAAGCGCGATAAAGTATTGATTGCCACCAAGGTTTCGGGTGCAGGTTCGGCGGTGCGGGGCGGCGCGCCGATTTCGCCAGCCAGCCTGAAGGAGGCGGTGGATTCCAGCCTGAAGCGGCTGAAAACCGATGTGATTGATCTATACCAGCTGCATTGGCCCAATCGCGGCTCCTATCATTTCCGGCAAAACTGGAGCTTTGACGCCAGCGGCCAAGACACAGAAACCGCGCTCGCCGATATAGAAGCCGCGCTGGAAACCCTGCAAAAGCTGGTGGAAGCCGGTAAAATCCGCCATATCGGGCTTTCCAACGAAAGCGCGTGGGGCCTGGGCAATTATCTGCGACTCGCCGAGGCCAAGGGCCTGCCGCGCGTGGCCACCGTGCAAAACGAATATTCGCTGATGTGCCGCCATTATGATCTGGATCTGGCCGAGACGAGCCATCACGAGGATGTCGGCTTGCTGGCGTTTTCGCCCCTCGCCACGGGCTTGCTGACCGGAAAATACAGCCAGGGTGCCACCCCTGAAGGATCTCGCCGCTGCCTGAATGCCAATCTTGGCGGGCGGATCAACCCCGCCAGCCTGCGGGTAGCGGATGAATATGTGGCGCTGGCCAGGGCGCATGGGCTGGACCCTGTGCATATGGCGGTCGCCTTTTGCAGCAGCCGTCCCTTTATGGCGGCGGCCATTATCGGGGCCACAACCAGCGAACAGTTGGCGCATATCATCGACGGGGCCGATCTGGTGCTATCAGACGAGGTGCTGACGGGCATTCAGGAAATCTACCGCCGCGACCCTATGCCGATGTGACACAGTTGATCGCCGAATCACATTGTGTTATGTGAATATCTGGAATTTCACATGCTGGAACGGGGAGAGAAACATGGCATTTGAATTTAACGGCACGGAATATGAAACCAATGAAAACGGCCATCTTGCGAACCACGAAGACTGGTCAAAGGAAATGGCCGAGGCCCTGGCTTCTGCCGATGGCATCGAGCTGACCGACAAACACTGGGATTTGATCAATTTCCTGCGCGACGAATATTTCAACGGCGGCGGGGTTCACCCCAACACCCGCAAAATCGTAAAAGCGATGAGCGCGGAATGGGGCGAGAAACTGAGCCAGCGCGATGTCTATGAGCTATTTCCCGGCGATCCGAGCAAGCAAGGCGGCAAGATTGCCGGCTTGCCCGAAAGCCGCCGCAAGGGGGGATACTGATTTTCAGGCCGGTTACCGGCCCGCAATCACCCGGATATTCCTGCCGCTTCCCGAGGGGGAGCGGCTTTTTTTTCGCAATTGTGCCAATTCCGGTATTTCTGAAGACGGGACGATAGCGGATCTGTGCTGTCTGCCAAAGATGCCCTGTGGCCTTGTGATGCCCGCCGGGACCTTGTAGCTTGGCGCGGATGGGCCGCCATGCGCGGCGCAAGGGTATTGATGAAGTCGAGGCATGTATGAAGCAGATTGTTATTGATCTAGACGATACGATTACGATGAATGATGATTCCGCCTATACGGACAAGCCACCCAATATCGAGGTGATCG
>JALSHK010000384.1 GCA_026982275.1 Paracoccaceae bacterium
CGCGCCAAACCACCTCGGAAAACGCGACCTTGCCCTTGGGGCGCAGATGCAAGCGCCACGCTTCAAGCGCGGTTTCCACCCCGAAGAAATAAACCGCCCCCGCGCACCAGATCAGATCAAAATCTCCCTGCGGCCACAGCATATCGCCAACCTGGAAATCCGCCTTCAGCCCCCGCGCTTTGGCCGCCGCAATAAAGGCCGGCTGCTTGTCTATGCCCAGAATTTCCAGCCCGGGCAGGGCGCGCAGCAGGGTTTCGCTATCGGCCCCCGAACCACAGGCCGCATCCAGCACCCGGCCCAATGGCGGGATGTCGGCGATCTCCAACACATTGAGCAAGCTGTCTACGCTGCCCGGCCCCTCGCGCGGCAGGCCGGCATACAGCTCCATGAAGGCGTCAAATTCGTCAGACATCCACCGCCCCGTCGCGGATCAGCTTCCAGCGGATCGCATCGAGCAGCGCCTGAAAAGAGGCATCGACAATATTGGCCGAAACGCCGACGGTAGACCATCGCTGCCCCGCGCTATCCTCGCTATCAATCAGCACGCGGGTGATCGCCTCTGTGCCGCCATTGGTGATGCGGACCTTGAAATCCACCAGCCGCATATCGTCGATAATCGCCTGATAGGGGCCAAGATCTTTGGCCAGGGCTTTCGCGAGGGCATTCACCGGACCGCTGTCTTTTCCATGCTTGTCCAAACTGTCCGAGACGGAAAGCTTCTTGATTCCCCCGATCTTTACAGCCACCACAGCCTCCGAAAGCGTAACGGATTTATCGGCCTTGTTCTTGCGCCGCTCCACGGTAACGCGGTAGCGCTTCACCTCGAAAAAGCGCGGCATTTCCCCCAGCACCTCGCGCGCCAGCAGCTCGAAGCTGGCCTGCGCGCTATCATAGGCATAGCCTTTATCCTCGCGCGCCTTCACGCGGTCGAGGATCTCGTTCAGCTTCGGGTCGCCCTTGGGGATGGTGATCCCCGCATCTTTCAGCCGCGCGCGCAGGTTGCTCTGCCCCGCCTGATTGGACATCGGTACAAGGCGGGCATTGCCCACGGTCTCGGGCGGGATATGCTCATAGGTGGTCGGGTCTTTCAGGATGGCGCTGGCATGCAGCCCCGCCTTATGGGTGAAGGCCGAAGCGCCCACATAGGCAGCGCTGGGGTTTGGCACGCGGTTGAGGATGTCATCCAGCATGCGGGAAAGCTTGGTCAGCCCCGCAAGGCGGCTCTGCGGCACGTTGATGGTATAGCGGCTGGCATATGGCTCCTTGAGCAGCAGGGTGGGGATGAGGGTGACAAGATTGGCATTGCCGCAGCGCTCGCCAAGGCCATTCAGCGTGCCTTGAATTTGCCGTGCGCCTGCATCGATGGCGGCAAGGGAATTGGCAGCGGCATGCTCGGTATCGTTATGGGTGTGGATGCCGATATGGTCGCCGGGCACGCCCGCCTTGATCAGGGCGCTGACACCGGCTTTGATGTCTTCGGGCAGCGCGCCGCCGTTTGTGTCACACAGCACCACCCAGCGGGCACCGGCGTGATAGGCCTCAAGGCAGCATTTGAGAGTGTAATCGGGGTTGGCCTTGAAACCGTCAAAGAAATGCTCGGCGTCAAACAGCACCTCGCGTTTGAGCGTGCGCAGATGGGCGATGCTCTGGGTGATGTTTTCGATATTGACGGGCAGATCAATGCCAAGGG
>JALSHK010000385.1 GCA_026982275.1 Paracoccaceae bacterium
ATCCGCGCTGTGCGCTTTATATCGTCATGGTGAAAACCGGTAGCGAGGCGGATCACAAATACTGCCGTCATTCGATGGTGCTGGTGCCGGCCGATAGCGCGGGGGTAGAGGTGCTGCGGGCGATGGAGGTTTATGGCCATGATGATGCGCCGCACGGGCATATGCATATCAAATTTACCGATGTGCGGGTGCCGGTGGAAAACCTTTTGCTCGGCGAGGGGCGGGGCTTCGAGATATCCCAAGGGCGGCTCGGGCCGGGGCGGATCCATCATTGCATGCGCGCCATTGGCCATGCGGAAAACGCGCTTGAGCTGATGTGCAAGCGCGGGCTGGCGCGCGAGGCTTTTGGCCGCAAAATCGCGCATCTGGGGGCGAATTACGATATCATTGCCGAATGCCGGATGGAGATCGAGCAGGCGCGCCTGCTCTGCCTGAAGGCGGCGTGGATGATGGATCAGGGCGATGCGCGCGCCGCCGCGCCGTGGATAAGCCAGATCAAGGTGATCGCGCCCAAAGTGGCGCTGAAGGTGGTGGATGAGGCGGTGCAGATGTTTGGCGGGCAGGGGATCTCGCAAGATACGCCGCTGGCGGCAAGCTGGACGCATCTGCGCACCTTGCGGCTGGCAGACGGGCCGGATGCGGTGCATCGTCGGCAGGTGGCGCGTCAGGAATTGCGCAAATATACCAACGAGAAAATATAATGAATTTTAGCAAGATAGAGGGTTATCTTAAAGATGTAGTTGAAGGGTTTCGTGGCCCGGTAGATGCTGAAAAAACCCTCGTTGGCCAATCCAACCCGACCTATATTCTGACCACGCCCAGCGGTAAATATGTGCTGCGCGCCAAGCCGCCGGGCAAGCTTTTGAAATCCGCCCATGCGGTGGATCGGGAGTTTCGGGTTCTGAAAGCGCTGCATGCGCAGGGCTTGCCGGTGCCGCGCCCGATTATGCTATGCGAGGATGAAAGCATTGCCGGTTCGATGTTTTATCTGATGGATTTTGTGAAGGGCGAGAATTACGGTGATCCACGATTGCCAGATAAATCCGCCAAGGCTCGCGCCGGGATTTACGATGCGATGAATGCCGCGCTGGCCCGTATCCATCTGGTCGATCTGAAGCAGGCAGGGCTGGAGGATTATGGCCCCTCCGGCAATTATTTCGAGCGCCAGCTCAGCCGCTGGCAGCGGCAATATTATGCCAGCGCTACAGAGGAGATCGCCGATATGGACCGGCTGATCGGCTGGCTTGGCAAAAACCTGCCGCCCGACGATGGCAGAATCTGCCTTGTGCATGGGGACTGGCGGATAGATAATCTGCTTTTCGATAAGGATAGCAACGAGTTAACGGCCATTCTTGATTGGGAGCTTTCAACCCTTGGCCATCCGCTGGCCGATCTTGGTGCCCAGCTTATGCAATGGGAAATGCCGGTGGGGGCCGAAGGGCGCGGGCTGGCGGGGGTGGATCGCGCCGCGCTGGGAATTCCGTCCAACGAGGCCTATATTGCCGATTATGCCGCGCGGATGGGGATGGAGGTTCCGGCGATGGATTTCTATATCGCTTTTGCCTATTTTCGCATGGCGGCCATCCTTCAAGGCGTGAAAAAACGCGCGCTGGAGGGTAATGCCTCCAACCCGCAAAAGGCGCTACAGCTGGGGGGGTATGTCGGGCTTTTTGCCGCTGGCGGGCGGT
>JALSHK010000386.1 GCA_026982275.1 Paracoccaceae bacterium
GCGCGCCGCGCGCAGCCATTCCACCGCCACCGAACCACAGCCACAGCCCACATCCCACAGCACACCGCCGCGCATCGGCATCAGCTTGGCCAAAGTCACGGCCCGCACCTCGCGCTTCGTCATTGTCCCGTCATGGGAAAACACCTCGTCGGGCAGCCCGGGCACGCGCGGCAAAAGCGCCGCATCGGGCGCGGCGATGCATTCCACCGCCAGCGTATTAAACGCCGGAACCACATGATCCCAGCTTTCCGCCGCCCCCTCAAAGCGCGCCTCATCCGCGCCGCCCATCGCCGCCAGCACCGTCATGCGCGATTGTCCAAAGCCGCGCGCGGCCAAAAACCTCGCGATCTGCGCCGGCGTTTCCTCACCCGTGGTCAGAATCAAAAGCCGCGCATCCGGCTGGATAAAGGCGATCATCTGCTCCACAGGCCGGCCATGCACGGTGAGGGTTTCAAGATCCGCCATGCTCCAGCCCATCCGCACCGCCGCCAGCTGAAAGGCCGACACCTGCGGATGAAAGGTAATGTCAGAAGCGGCGAAATGCCGTCCCAGCCGCGCGCCCACGGAAAACCAGAGCGGATCCCCCGTGGCCAGCACCACCACACGCCGCCCCTCCAGCGCCTTCAATTCATCGATCAACGCATCAAAAGGCGAGGGCCAGCTCAAAGTCTCCGCCTTCGGGTTCGCCGCCAACACATGATGCCGCGCCCCGCCCACAATCACCTCGGCCGCCTCGATCACAGCCCGCGTTGCAGGCGTCAGCCCCTCCATCCCGTCTTCACCAATGCCGATGATATGCAACCAGGAGCTATCCATCTTCATGCTTCTTTTCTGCAAAAATACTCATTTCCCCGCCTCCTCCGGCAGCCCCGCCGCCAAGGCATTCACCGCCGCCGAAGCCATCGCCGAGCCGCCACGCCGCCCCGACAGCACCAGATATGGCACGTTCACCGCGCTCTCCACAAGCGCCGCCTTGCTTTCCGCCGCCCCGACAAACCCGACCGGAAAGCCCAGAATAGCCGCCGGTTTGGGCCAGCCCGCCTCCAGTTTTTCCAGCAGATGAAACAGCGCGGTGGGGGCATTGCCAATCGCCACCACCGCGCCCGCAATATGCTTTTCCCACAGCTCCACCGCCGCCGCCGAGCGCGTGGTGCCCAGCCGCTTGGCCAGCGCCGGCACGCTTGGATCATTCAGCGTTACGACCACGCGGTTTCCCTTCAGATAGCGCACAATCACTCCCGATTTCACCATCTCCACATCGCATAATATCGGCGCACCCATCGAAATCGCCCGATGCGCCGCGCGGTAAACCCCTTCGGAAAACCGCAGATCGGCGGGCAGGTCCACCATGCCGCAAGCATGGATCAGCCGAATAGCAGTCGGGTGTAGATCATCAGGCAGGCCCGATAGATCCGCCTCGGCCCGCACCGTGGCAAAAGACTGGGCATAAATCGCCATCGGGTCTTTTATATATTCCACTATTGCAATCGCTTGCGCACGGATTCCGGCCCGTGCGGGTGGTCGGCTTGCGGATATTCAGGGTGAGTGTGGTCGTGATGATGGTGATCATGCCCGTGATCATGGCTATGCGAATGCGCATGATCATGCTCCATATCCAGCCGGCAAGCCCCCGTGCAAAAATCATCGCACAGATCACAAGTGTCCACCGTCGCGCCCGGCGC
>JALSHK010000387.1 GCA_026982275.1 Paracoccaceae bacterium
GCGCGGAAATATTTCAGCACCAGAGGCGAGCCTGAAAAGGTGGAAATCATCACCTTTGAAGGCGCGTTTCATGGCCGTTCGGCGGCGGGCATTGCGGCTTCCAAAGGCGCAAAAATGATCGATGGCTTCGGGCCATTATTGCCCGGTTTTGTGCAGGTGCCATTTAACGACTTGGAGGCGGCGAAGGCCGCAATCAACGAAAACACCGCTGCGATACTGCTGGAGCCGATTCAGGGCGAAGGCGGTATCCGCGCATTCGGGGATGCGAGCCTGAAGGCGCTGCGCGAGATATGCGACGAGAACGGCCTGCTGCTGATACTCGACGAAATCCAGTGTGGCATGGGCCGCACGGGCAAGCTTTTCGCCTATGAATGGGCCGGCATTGCGCCCGATATCATGACCATCGCCAAGGGTATCGGCGGGGGCTTTCCGCTGGGGGCCTGCGTGGCGACCGAGGCGGCGGCTTCCGGCATGGTGGCCGGCACCCACGGCTCCACCTATGGGGGGAATCCTCTGGCCTGCGCGGTGGGCTGTGCGGTGATGAATGAAATAACCTCGGAGGGGTTTTTGATCGATGTCTCGCGGCTTGCGGGCCATCTGCGCCAGGGGCTGGAGGGGCTGGTGGCCGATCATCCCGATGTATTTTCATTTGTGCGCGGCGAGGGCCTGATGCTGGCTCTGGGCTGCAAAATGCCGGTGGCGGATGTGGTGAATGCGGGTTACGACGAAAAGGTCATGGTGGTGCCGGCTTCGGATAATGTGGTGCGGCTGTTGCCGCCGCTGAATATGTCTACCGAAGATGTGGATGAAGCCCTGTGGCGGCTCGACCGCGCCGCGGTGGCACTGGAACGCAAGGCAGATTGCCTGAATGACAAAGGATTGCAGGCATGAACCATTTTCTCGATATCCACAAAACCGATCCGGTGGATCTGCACCATATGATTTCGGAAGCCAGGCGCATCAAGACCGCCCGCAAGGGCTTGCCCAAAGGCACGCCGGACGAAGAACAGGTGCTGGCCAATCACATGGTGGCGCTGATCTTTGAAAAGCCCTCGACCCGCACCCGCGTGAGCTTTGACGTGGGCGTGCGCCAGATGGGCGGGCAAACCATGGTGCTTTCCGGCTCCGATATGCAGCTTGGCCATGGCGAAACCATCGCCGATACCGCCCGCGTGCTGAGCCGGTATGTGGACATGATCATGATCCGCACCTTCGAGGAAAGCACCCTGCTGGAGATGGCCGAACATGCCACCGTGCCGGTGATTAACGGGCTGACCAACCGCACGCATCCCTGCCAGATCATGGCGGATATTCTGACCTATGAGGAGCATAACGGCTCGATCAAAGGCAAAAAGGTGGTGTGGCTTGGCGATGGCAACAACGTGGTGGCCAGCCTGATCCATGCCGCCGGGCAATTCGGCTTTGATATAACGATTTCGGCCCCTGATACCCTGCAGCCCGAGGCCGGATTCGTGGCTTGGGCGCGGGAAAAGGGCGTGAATGTGACCCTTGAGAGCAATCCGCAAAAGGCCGTCACCGATGCGGATCTGGTAGTGACGGATACATGGGTTTCGATGCATGACAGCCAAACCACCAAAGAGCGTCGCCATAACCAGCTGCGCCCCTACCAGGTGGATGATGCCTTGATGGGCCACGCCAAGCCCGACGCCCTGTTCATGC
>JALSHK010000388.1 GCA_026982275.1 Paracoccaceae bacterium
AGCAGGGTCATTTCGCTCAGCAATACCGGATAGCCCGAGGCCACATCGGCCAGCACGCCAAAGGCGGTAACGGTTTGCAAGCCTGATCCGGTATTGTCCGGGTGGCCATTTACATATTTGAAGCCATAAGAAACCCCGTCCGAGGTCGGCATCAGCTCGATCACGCCCTCGGGCGAATGGGCAGCGACGCGGGCGGATTTATCAAAGGCGGGCCAGCGCTTGAAATCGGCCTCGATATAGGCGGCCATTTCTTTCATAACGGTTTCCACCCCGATTCCCAGCACGATTTGCATCATCTGCTCCACCGATACAAACGGCACGATATTCAGCTCTTTCATTCTAGAAGCTCCTTGTAGGTCTATCAAAAATCCGGCGCCCCATCAAAGAGGCCGTCAGGTCCACCATCAGCCGCGCCGTCTGGCCTCTGATATCGAGAAACGGATTCAGCTCCACCAGATCCAGCGAGCTGACCAGCGCGCTATCATGCAGCAGCTCCATGCATAGATGCGCCTCGCGAAAGCTGGCCCCGCCGGGCACGGTGGTGCCTACAGCGGGCGCGATGGCCGGCTCCAGAAAATCCACATCAAGGCTGACATGCAATTGGCCGTTTGCCGCTTTCACCCGCTGCAAAAACCGGCGCAGCGGCGCGGCGATGCCATGCTCGTCAATCTGGCGCATATCGACCATCTCGACCTTGGCGCGCTGCAAGCTCGCTTGCTCGGCGGGGTCAATCGAGCGTGCGCCAAGGATGCATATATTGGCCGGATCCAGCGGCGTGAGCGGCGGAAAGGCCTCAAACCCCTCTTGCCCCGTCAGATAGGCCAGCGGGGTGCCGTGCAGATTGCCCGATCGGGTGGTATCAGGGGTATGGAAATCGGGATGGGCATCGAGCCAGAGGATAAAAAGCGGGCGGGATTGCGCCTGTGCCCGCCGCAGCACGCCCAGAATAGAGCCGAGCGATAGGCTGTGATCGCCGCCCATAAAGATCGGGAAATCCTCCCCCAACGGAACATTGGCCAGCGCTTTGGTCCATGCAATGGTCTCGGCCAGATGGTGGATGGCGGGGTTTTTATGGGGGAGGGGGGCTACCGGGCGGGGCGCAATATTTCCGATCTCGCGCACCTCGTGCCCGAGCCTGCGCAGCGATTCTGCCAGCCCCGCCACGCGGTAGGCATCCGGCCCCATGCCGCAGCCTCGCTGGCACATGCCGGTGTCTACGGGCGCGCCGATTAGGGAAAAGGAAGTGGGGATCATTTGCTGGCTCGCTATTTGGTTTTGCCTAGATGAACCGAAGATATGGATAGACAGAAGCGTATATTTTGCGCAACATGGGGTGATATTGTGCAAAATGGGCAGTTTGAGTATCAATATGGATGATCTGGATGCAAAAATAATCGCGGCCTTGCGCCATGATGCCCGCACGCCGCTTTCCACGCTGGCCGCCATGGCTGGCGTTACCCGCGCCACCCTGCGCCTGCGGATGCAAAGGCTGGAGCAGCGCGGCGATATTATCGGCTATAGCGTGGTGACCAAGGCAGACATGGCAGCGCAGCCGGTGCGGGCCTTGATGATGCTGGAAATCGAGGGGCGCGGGACGGAGCGCATCGTGGCGCGCATTTCGGGATTACCCGAGGTGAGTGCGGTGCATAGCACCAACGGCAAATGGGATCTGGTGCTTG
>JALSHK010000389.1 GCA_026982275.1 Paracoccaceae bacterium
CGAGCGGCAGGTGGCGCTGATCCCCGATGTGCTGGAATGCCATCTGATGGCGGGGGCGGCGGATTATCTGCTGAAGGTGGTGGCGCAGGATACCGATGATTTTGCCCGCATTCACAAGCAATATCTGGCGCGCCTGCCCGGGGTGGCGCAAATGCAAAGCAGCTTTGCCCTGCGCACGGTGTTCAAGACAACGGCGCTGCCTTTATAGGGCAACGCCGCGCTCATTGATTTAATGAAATCAGGCGTTGGAAAGCCGCTCGGCCACATTTTCCCAGTTCACCAGATTATCAAGGAAATTGGTGAGGTATTTTGGCCGCGCATTGCGGAAATCGATATAGTAGGAATGCTCCCACACATCGCAGCCCAGAAGGGCTGTCTGGTTAAAGCAGAGCGGGTTCACGCCGTTTTCGGTTTTGGTTACCTTCAGCGTCCCGTCGGCCTCGGCCACCAGCCATGCCCAGCCCGAGCCGAACTGGCCGGCACCGGCCGCGCAAAACTGCGTTTTGAATTCGTCAACCGAGCCAAACGCATCTTTAATCCGGCTTTCCAGCTCGGAGGGCATGGCGCGGCCATTTGGCCCCATCATTTCCCAGAATTGCGCGTGATTCCAATGCTGCGAGGCGTTGTTGAAGATGCCGTTTTGCGCCACAGAACCGGCCGCATAGGTGCCTTTAACGATCTCTTCCAGCGATTTGCCTTCCCATTCGGTGCCGGCAATCAGCTTGTTGCCATTGGTCACATAGGCGTTGTGGTGCAGATCATGGTGGTATTCCATGGTTTCTTTGGACATGCCACCGGCAGCCAGCGCATCATGGGCATAAGGAAGATCGGGTAGTTCAAAAGCCATATCGGCCCCCTCTTTATTGATTATGTGGTTGTCGCGCGGGGTGGCCGCGCTCCCGCTCCGAATACACGACTTTTTCCCTTGGGTAAATGCGACATAGACAAATTTTTGTGACGGGGGCTGGAATTGGTGTTAGCGAGGAGAGGATAATTTCAGGAATCACCGATGAATAATGCAAGCGACAACCTTCGGGGGGCGGTCTTTATGATGCTTTCCATGGCAGGATATGTGATCAATGACACCTTGATGAAGCTGGTCTCCGGCGATATCGCGCTGGCGCAGGGGGTGTTTTTGCGCGGATTGGCGGCCAGCGCGCTGCTCGGCGCATTTGCCGCCTATAAGGGCCAGCTTTTGCACCGTGCCAGCGGGCCGGAAATGAAGATCATCCTGTGGCGTGCCTTTGCCGAAATCGCCGCCACCTATTGCTATCTGACGGCGCTGTTCAATATGCCATTGGCCAGCATTACCGCGATCATGCAATCCTTGCCGCTGGCGGTCACGCTGGCGGGGTCGCTGTTTTTGCGCCACAAGGTGGGCTGGCGCAGATATCTGGCAATTCTGGCGGGGTTTTCCGGCGTGCTGATCATTATCCGGCCCGGGGGAGAGGGGTTTAATGCCTTTGCGCTCTGGGGCTTGGCGGCGGTGGGCTTTGTGACCCTGCGCGATATCATGGCGGCCAGGCTGCATGTTCGCACCCCGTCGATTTTCGCCGCGCTTTTTACCGCCGTAGGGGTAACGCTGGCCGCAGGGGTGGCCGCGATATTCGAGCCATGGCAGCCGGTATCGGCGGGCAGCTTCGCGCTGCTTACCTTCGCGGCCCTGTTTATTCTGGTTGGCTATGTCACCTCGATCAGCGCCATGCGCTATGGCGAAATCGCCTTCGTTTCGCCGTTTCGCTACACGGTGATGATCTGGGCTTTGCTTATCGGAATCTTCATATTTGGCGATTATCCCGATGGCTGGACCATGCTTGGCATCGCCATTGTGATCGGGACCGGCATATTCACCTTCTATAGGGAACAACGGCAAAAATGACCTTTACCCGCCCCGCGCTATTTTCGGTAGCGATATTCGTAGCGGGGTGTATGGTCGGCATTGCTTTTTGATGGCGCATCGAGGCCGGCCTAAAGCGGGATCGGGCGCTGCTCCTCGATGGCTTCCATGGCAAAATAGGAGGTCACCGAATCCAGCTCCACCTTTTCGATCAGCCGCTGATAGACCCCGTCATAGCCCGCCATATCGTGGGTCACGACCTTGAGCATATAATCATAATCCCCGCCAATGCGGAAAAAATCCACCACCTCGGGCAGGTTGGACACATGGCGGCGAAACCGCGCCAGCCAGTCTGCCGAGTGATGCCGCGTGCGGATCAGCACAAACACCACCAGGCCCAGCCCGAGCTTTTCGCGCTCCAGCCGCACGGTGGTGCCGCTAATCACCCCGCGTTCGCGCAAAGCCTTCAGCCGCCGCCAGCAGGCATTTTGCGACATCCCCACCCGCTCTGCCAGATCGCGCTGGGAAAGCGAGGCGTCTTTTTGCAGCGCCGCAAGGATGAGCTTATCGATTTGATCGGGTGATTGGGTCATAATAGGGGAATATGACCCAATATTTCCGAAAACTGCAATGAATAAAGGGAGGTTTTTGCATTTTTCTTGGGTCAATATGGGCAAAACACAGGAGATGACCATGCTAAAAGCCTTCCGCGCCGCTCTGGAGAGCGAAGATCCGATAACCACTATCCGTCAGGGGCTGATCGGCGAGGGGCTGCGATTCCCCGGCCGCTATGGCGATGTGCCGCTGGTTTATGCCGATTATGTCGCCTCGGGTCGGGCGCTGAAGCAGGTGGAGGATTTTATGCTGGAAAAGGTTTTGCCCTTCTATGCCAACCCCCATACCGAAGCGTCTTTTTGCGGGGCTTATGTCAATCGCCTGCGCGAGGAAGCGCGGCAGGAAATCGCCACCCTGACCAAGGCCGAGGGCTGCGCGGTGATCTTTACCGGCGGCGGGGCCACGGCGGGGCTGAACCGGCTGGCGGGGTTGCTCGGGGTGGAGGAGGCCGAAAATCCAGTGGTGATCCTTGGCCCATACGAGCATCATTCCAACCTGCTGCCATGGCGTGAAAGCAAGGCCAGGGTGATCGAGATCCCCGAGGGCGAGGGCAGCGGGCCGGATCTTGCGATCCTTGAAGCGACCCTAAAAGAACATCAGGATTCCGACCTGCTGATCGGCAGTTTTTCGGCGGCCTCCAATGTAACCGGCATTCTTACCGATGCTGATGCGGTTAGTCGTCTGGTCAAGAGCCATGGCGGGGTGACGGTCTGGGATTATGCCGGTGGCGCGCCTTATCTTTCCATTGATATGGCCACGGGCAGCGATGTGGAAAAAGATGTGGTGGTGGCCTCGACCCATAAATTCGTTGGCGGGCCGGGTGGCTCGGGCGTGCTGATCATCCGCGAATCCGTGGTGCGGCGCGATACCCCGACCCAGCCCGGCGGCGGCACCGTGAGCTTTGTTTCCCCGTGGGGGCATGATTATCGCAAGGATGTGGTCTCGCGCGAGGAGGCTGGCACGCCCAATCTGGTGGGGGATATTCGCGCGGCGCTGGCATTTATTGTGAAAGATGTGATCGGGCAGGCGCGGATCGATGCGCGCGAGCAGGCGCTGAATGAAATGGCGATGGCAGAGCTTTCGGATCTGGAAAACCTGACGATTCTGGGGGCAGAGCATCCGCATCGCCTGCCGATCTATTCGATGCTGATCCGCGACAAGGCCGGGAATATCACCAATAGCGAGCAGATCACCCGCGATCTAAGTGAGCTTTACGGCATTCAGGCCCGTGGCGGCTGCGCCTGTGCGGGGCCATATGGCCACCGCCTGCTGGAGGTGGATGAAGAGAATTCCGCCGAGCTGCGCTGCCAGATCCTGGCGGGGCATGACGAGGTGAAGCCCGGTTGGGTGCGGCTGAATTTCAGCTACCTGATGGATGACGAAACGGCGCGCTATATCCTGCTGAGCCTGCGCGAGCTGGTGCTGGATTATGCCCGAAAAGAGGGCTAGGCTAAAGCCCTGCGGGCAGGGCGGGCTTTACCGGCTGGCCATGGGGGGTGCTTGAAAAGGCGTCCTCCCAATTGGCTTTCATCGCCGCCAGCAGGCGCTCATCCGCCATGCCGATGCGCGCGAGCATGGCCTCGAGCGCGGCCAGCCATGCGGTATAATAATCATCGCTGCCATTGAGCGGGCCGCGCTGGCGCGCCTGCTCGAGCTGCTCGCCAAATAGCTCCGTCCAGTCGGGCCAGCTGAAATGGCCGGCTTCATTCAGCGCCACGGCCAAGGCAAAAGCCTGCGCGTGCCACGGGGCTTCAAAGGCGGCGGGGGGCGTCATGCCGGCACCAGATAGGGCTGCCACAGATCCAGCACCATGCTGTCGCCATCGGGCTGCTCCCCGCCCCAAAGCGCCTTGGCCGAAAATTCCACCGCATAAAGCGGTGCGGGCGCTTCGCCCAGATCATGGGCATGGCTATCGGGGAAAACATGCGCGCCGTGGCAAAGCCGCACCGTGCCGGTTTTTCCCATCGCATAGCGGGGCAGGCGGGTATGGCCATTCGGGATTTTGGCGGGGCTGTGATCCAGCGTGCGCACAACATCCCCGACCTTGAAGGCCGGTTTTTCAGCGATATCGCGGCTATACGGCACCACCTTGTGCATCATGGCGGATACCGCCTTTTCCCGCAGCGCTTGTGGCGAAAGCGGTGCCGGATCGCCCTTGCCCGCCAGCTCTTCGGGGGTCAGCAGCCCACGCTCCACCAGCAAATTCGCCAGCGCCGCCATCCATTTTTCATAATAGGAAAAGCGGGTGTAATCCCCGGGGGAAAGCCGCTCGCGGGCATGGCGGGAAATGTCGATATTCCATGCGCCCAGCGCGCCGGAGGCCAGGGTGAGCGCCAGGGCTCTGGCGTGCCATGCCTGATGAAAAACGACCGCGTCGTCTTTGTCGGGGATCGCCCCGTCTCCAAGCCGCCCGCCCATATCATGCACGCGGCTCATGCGGGGCGCTCTGCCAGCGCGGTGCCGATCATGCTGTTGCGCGATACCCATGCTGCCAGTTCGGCTTCGTTCAGCCCCCCGGTGCCGTTCGGGCGCATCGGCACGACCAGATAGCGGATCTCGGCGGTGGAATCCCACACCCGCACCTGCTGGCTTTGCAGCAGCTTTACCCCGAATTCCGCCAGCACCGCGCGGGGTTCGCGCACCGCGCGGCTGCGGTAAGCATCGGATTTATACCATGCGGGCGGGATGCCCAGCACCGGCCACGGATAGCAGGAGCACAGGGTGCAAACCACGATATTATGCACCTCCGGCGTGTTTTCCACCGCCACCATATGCTCGCCCTGCCGCCCCATAAAGCCCAGCTCGGCAATGGCGGCGGTGGCATCCTTGAAAAGGCGGGCCTTGAAGGCAGGGTCCAGCCATGCCCGCGCCACCACACGCGCGCCGTTTTGCGGGCCGATTTCGTTTTGATAGGTGTCAATCAGCGCGTTGAGCGCCGCCGGATCCACCAGCCCTTTTTGCACCAGAATGGTCTCTAATGCCCGCGCGCGCAGCTCGGGATCGGAGGGTAGCAAAGAGTGAGGCTCGGCATGGTCGTGGGGCATCGGGGCTTTCCGCTTGGTTGGCCCGATTTGGCCACAGGGCAGGGGGGCTGTCAAGCGGCAGCTCTGTCAGGGCGTTGCTATTGGCTTCGTCCAAATTGTCCATCACGGTTATGATATCCAACTGTCTATCCCCCTCGACAAGCGATTTTCAAAGGCCGCCTCAAATAATCTGTTATTTGAATGTAATTGTGCATACCGGCTGGCCCTGACATGGCTTCAGGGATGCAACAAAACTTGCTCCGGATATATGGCCTTCTCCCTTGCAGAGGTATAGAGCTCGTCAAATGCAAGGATTTTACGCCCTTCCGGAGATTGAAAGCTACTCTGCCTGTATTCCGGGAGGCTTGGTATGAATAACCCTGAAGGCCGTTTCCTGACCGGCTCTACCATGCGCCATGTTTCGGTGATGACGATGAGTGCCACCATCGGGCTGACTTTTATGTTTCTGATTGATGTGGCTACGCTATTCTGGATCGCCCGTATGGGGGTGGAGCAAAATATGGCGGCGCTGGGATTTGCCTGGACGATCCAGTTTTTCACCCTTTCGGGGGGCATTGGCCTGATGATTGCGGCGGTGGCGCTGGTGAGTCGGGCCATTGGCAAGGGTGACAGGGCGCAGGCGCGCCGCCATGCCAGCTCGGCTATGGTGATCACTGTGGTGGCGCAAGCCTTGCTGGCCGCGCTTGTGCTATATTTCCGCGAGGATATTCTGGCGCTGGCGGGGGCCAAGGGAGAGACCCTGGCGCTTGCCAGCCGGTTTTTGCTGCTCTCGGTGCCAAGCCTGCCGATTATGGCGCTGGGCATGGTCGGCTCGGGCATTCTGCGCGCTGAAGGAGATGCCAGGCGCTCGATGCTGGTGACGATTGTGGCGGGGCTGATTGCCATGACGCTGGACCCGCTTTTTATCTTTGGTTTCGGGCTGGGCATGGATGGTGCGGCGATTGTAATGGATATTTCGCGGAGCATTACCGCCCTTCTTGCGCTTTATTTTGTGGTGAAGGTGCATGATCTGGCTGCCAGACCGAGCCTGGGCAATATCCGCAAGGTGGCTCCGGCTTTTGCGACGGTTGCACTGCCCGCTGTGGCGACCCAGCTTTCCACGCCGTTTGGCAATTACGTTGCTACCGGCTTCATGGCGCAATTTGGCGATGGCGCAGTGGCGGGATGGGCAGTGGTCGGGCGGCTGACAGTGCTGGCTTTTGGCGGGATATTTGCGCTCTCGGGCGCGGTGGGCGGGATATTCGGCCAGAATTACGGCGCGGGGAAAATGGACCGGGTGCGCAGCACTTACCGCGATGCGCTGATCTACAGTTTTGGTTATATTTCTCTGGCGTGGCTGCTGCTATGGCTTTTTCGCGGCGTGGCGGTATCGGTATTCCAGCTCGGGCCAGAGGGCGAGGAGGTGGTGCTGGCCTATACCAACCTTGCGGCTGGCGGCTTTGTGTTTACCGGCATCTTGTTTGTCGGTAATGCGGCGTTTAATAATCTGGGGCGGCCGCTTTGGTCTACCGGCTTTAACTGGATGCGCGACGGGTTGCTGATGTTTCCCATCTGCTGGTGGCTGAGCGCCGAGCTGGGTGCGGTGGGGGTGGTATATGGGCAGGCGCTGGCGGGCGTGGCAGCAGGATTGCTGGCGTCATTGGCGGCATGGCGCTTTGTGGCGCGGCTTTAGGAGATAATATGTGGCTTTCAAACGGCGATAAAAAGCAGATACCAACGGCGGATACGCGGCATTTTGTGCTGGGAACGCCGCTATCGGGGCCATGGCCGGCGGGCCATAAAGCTGTGCTGTTCGGCATGGGCTGTTTTTGGGGTGCGGAGCGGATATTCTGGCAGATGCAGGGGGTATATAGCACCTCTGTTGGCTATGCGGGCGGGCAAATCCCGAATCCGGATTATGAGGCGGTATGCTCGGGGCGCACGGGGCATGCGGAGGTGGTGCAGGTGGTTTATGATCCCGCGCGGCTGTCGTTTTCGGCGCTGCTGAAGGCTTTTTGGGAAAACCATGATCCCACGCAAGGGGACCGGCAGGGCAATGATCGCGGCAGCCAGTATCGCTCGGCGGTGTTTACCGGCTCGGAGGCGGATCAGGCGCAGGCTTTGGCTAGCCAGGCCGATTATACCTCAAGCTTGCAAGCCGCCGGTTTTGGCCCTATTACCACGCAAGTCATGCCCGATCCGGGCTATCACATCGCCGAGCTTTACCATCAGCAATACCTCGCCAAAAACCCTGACGGCTATTGCGGTATAGGGGGCACGGGTGTGAGCTGTCCGGTAAATCCCGCCTGAAGGAGATACCAATGCCCAGCTATTCCGCCCTGACCACCCTTGCAGGAGAACCGGCCGCGCAAGCCTTGGCCGATGCGCTGGAGGAGCTGGAGCCTGCGCCCACAGGTGTTGGTGTTTTTGAAATCGAAGACGGATCGGGGCTGTGGGAGGTTGGGGGCTATTTTCTGGAACGCCCTGACGAGATCGCGCTTTCGTTGCTATGCGCGATGCATGGGGCCAAGCCATTTATTGTGTCGGAAATTCCCGATAAGGACTGGGTTTCCGAAGTCCGCCGCGAGCTTACACCGGTGCATGCGGGGCGGTTTGTGGTTTTTGGCGGGCATGACCGGGAGGTGGTGCCCAGTCAGAAGATCGGGCTGGAAATCGAGGCGGCGATGGCTTTTGGCACGGGGCATCATGGCACGACAAAAGGCTGTCTGGAGAGCTTTGACGCGCTATTGCAAAAGGGGCTGGTGGCGCGCAATGTGGCCGATATCGGCGCGGGCACGGCGGTGCTGGCAATGGCGGCGGCCAAGGTTTTGAACGGGCGGTTTTTGGCGAGTGATATCGACCCGATTGCGACAGAGACCGCCCGTGCCAATGTGGCGGCAAACGGGCTGCGCGGACGCGTGCAAACCCTGACATCGGTCGGATTTCGTCATCCGCTGATCCATGTGCGCGCGCCGTTTGATCTGGTATTTGCCAATATCCTGGCAGGGCCGCTAAAAAAGCTGGCGGTTGAGATGGCCGAGCATACCGAAGGCGGCTCGGTGCTGATTCTGTCGGGGATACTGAACCAGCAGGCCAAAGGCGTGGAAAACACCTATGAGGGCTTTGGGTTTTGCGTGCTCGAGCGGCGGGTGCTGGGGGAGTGGACGACGATTACCTTGCGTAAGGGCTAGGGCGTGCTGAAGCGGGAAAAAGCTCCGTAGTTGAGCGAAAGCCACGTCTCTGGCCCTTTGATCTTGCGCCGTAAAATTCCGCCCGCGTTCATTTTGCCCAAGTGAAAGGAAAGCGTGGCGGCGGAAAGACCGGTGCGCCATTGTAAGCGATGGAAGGGGATGCCCTCGGCGCTTACCTCTCGCAATACCTGAAGGATCATTTGCCTGCGCGGATGAGCAAGCGCGTCAAAAAATGCGGCGGCTTTCTGGTGCTTATTGGTTGGTTTCATTGAATATTCCATCATCTCTATTATTCTACTAAACTAGTTTAATAGAATATAGGTTAAGCGCGGGTTAATGTGCCGCGCATCGCCGGAATTCCGAAGAAAGCTCCAGCTTCCACTCCATTGTTTTCGCCGCATTGCGCCTCGCCGCAGAACGTGGCACAAAGGCGGGAAACTTTAAGCAGGAACCTCCCCATGAGCGACAATAAAGACGAAAAAACCCCCTTTTCCCCCGAGCGCATTACCTTTGAAAACCGCTATGTTACCGTGGTTGGCGAAATCAATGACAAACTGGCTAAAGCCACCTCAGAGCGCCTGTTGGCTCTGGCGGCAGTTAGCGATGATCCGGTCACCATGTTTATTTCCTCGCCCGGCGGGCATGTGGAATCCGGCGATATGGTGCACGATCTGATTAAATTCATCAAACCCGAGGTGCGGGTGATCGGCTCTGGCTGGGTGGCTAGCGCGGGGGCCTTGATCTTTATCGGGGCGAAGAAAGAAAACCGTTTCTGTCTGCCAAATACGCGTTTTCTTTTGCACCAGCCCAGCGGCGGCATTGGTGGCAAGGCTTCCGATATTGCTATTCAGGCCGAGCAGCTCGAGATCATGAAAGCCCGTTTCGAACGCATTTTTGCAGAGGCTACAGGCCAGACGCCTGAAAAAATCGCCGATGACACCAAGCGGGATTTTTGGCTCAATACCGATGAAGCCGTGACCTATGGGCTGTTGGGCAAGGTGATCTCTTCGGCTTCCGAGCTGGGGTAGTCCGGCTTGGGGTCAGGGCTTGGCCTTTGGCTAATCAACCGAAATGGCGGGACGCAAAAGCGCCCGCCATTTTTCATTCCCGCAAGACAAATAAAAAGCCACCAGGGCTGATGGCTTTCAAGTGCTTGCTGCGGGCCTGCTTATGCCTGCGCGGCGCGCAGGGCCACGGTGCGGATATGCGCACGCTCAAGGCCGATATCTTCCAGCTGGGCATTGCTTAATGCGCGCAGAGTTTTTTCGGTTTTGTGAGCGCGGTAAGCGCTCACAATGCCGCCGAGTAAAGTGTCAAATACAGAAACGATGCGAAAGGTGGATACGGCCCCGAAGGGCACCGTGCGGGAAGTGGTCATGATAGCCATCAGATGGGCTCCTTCGATTTGTGTTGGCCGATATCAGCATCGGATGAGCGTCAGATAGGCATATGGGGCGAATCGCACAAGCCGCGTTTTGCCATGCCCGTTATGCGGTTTCTGCATGGGTGGCGCTCGGCTGCCGAAACAGCAGCATTTTGCAAGGATATTAATGGTTTTCTAATTTCACTAGGGTCAGGGCTCATTGACCTATCCAGAAGATAACGACAGCGGCAATCTGGATTGCGGACAGGAAAGCGTGGGCACAGCGATCGAACCGCATGGCGATATGCCTCCAGTCCTTGAGTCTGGCAAACATGTTTTCCACCTTGTGTCGCTGTTTGTACAAGGTTTTACAATATGTTGCAGGGTGTCTGTGTTTGGTTCTGGGCGGGATACATGGGGTGATTCCCCGCTCAAACAGGGCCGCGCGATAGGCGTCGCTGTCATAGCCCTTGTCACCGATCATCTTCCTTGCAGGAGGCAATTCCGGCAGCAAAGTCGCCGCGCCTTTGTGGTCGGACTTCTGACCCTCGGTCAGCAAAAGCCGTACCGGGCGGCCTTCACCGTCACAAACCGCGTGCAGTTTGCTGTTCAGCCCGCCTTTTGTGCGACCAATAAGGCGGGGAAGCACCCCCCTTTTAACTGGCTGCACGCGGTGCGGTGCGCTTTGAGGTGTGTTGCATCGATCATCAGCCGGTCAGGCGGCCCGTTTTCAGCCACCAGAGTGGTGAATATTCGGTCGAATATCCCCATCTTCGACCAGCGTATGAACCTGTTATACAAGGTTTTATGCGGCCCATAGACCGCCGGTGCGTCCCGCCAGCGCAAGCCGTTGCGGATCACATGTATTATACCGCTGATGACCTTGCGGTCATCCACCCGCGTCACCCCGTCTGACAAAAGAAAATACGGTTCAATCCGTGCCAACTGTTCTGCGCTGAGCCAAAATTGATCTGACATGCTACCCTCCTGATGTTTGAGGAGATTGATTCAGAATATTGTCAGACAGGCAAGATATTAATAGGTCCTGACCCTAGTCGTCGTGAACCAGCTTCAGATGGCCGCGTTTCTTCGGGCTTGGTTTGGGGTTTCTGTTTTCGGCAACCGCGCGAAAGCTCCGGGGCCGGTAAGGTTCTATTTTTTCCGAAAACCCGACAGCAATTTCTTCGCGGGTATTTCCCAGGGCGCTAAGCGGAGTCAGTTTCTGGTCCTTGATGGAAAAGCGCAGCGGAGGGGTGAAGGTGGCTTCCGGATAGGAGATGCAGCCGATGATGCGGTTAATCTCTCCCGTATCGCTGCGCAGTGGCAGCAGAATCATGTTTACCTTTACGCGCGCGCCGGCGAGATCGGTGCCGGTCAGGGTTAGCTCGCCTATTGCCGGCCGGATCAGGATTTGTTCCAGCACTTTCTTGATTTTGCCGCGCTCGGCTTGCAGCATAAAGCTGGCTGCGCTTTGGCCACGCACCTCCATGCCCATCATTTCACACAGGCGTAGCCCCGCCAGCCTTGCGCGGAAATCGCCCTTGCCGATGCGCTCGAAAATAAAGGTGTTTTCCAAAGCATCGGCAAAGACCCGCGGATCTATCTCGCATCTGTTGGGCACATCGGATTGGCCGCGCAGGGCGCTCCAATGCTCGAAAAGGTTGTTGAAAATCGAATGTTGCATAATCGCTTCTTTGGCTCGCTTACCCA
>JALSHK010000390.1 GCA_026982275.1 Paracoccaceae bacterium
GAAACGTGAAACCGGCCCGAGGAGAAAAAGCTGGCGCGCACTGCTATTCCGAGGCTTATACGTAATTGACATATAGTAACGCATGTGTCACCATGTGCGCAATATGATTCAGCTCGTTGTCTATACTACACAAGAAGGTAAAGCACCATTCGATGAGTGGTTTGACAGCCTTGATGTGTCGGCCGCCTTGAAAGTACGGACCGCGCTTGCAAGGATCGAGGCCGGCAATCTTGGCGATGTGAAGTCTGTCGGGCAAGGCGTGTCCGAAAGGCGTATCACTTTCGGGCCGGGATATCGGGTTTATTTTGGCCGTGATGGTGACAAGCTCGTAATCCTGCTTTGTGGCGGCACCAAGAAAAGACAGCAAGCCGACATCGAAAAAGCGAAAGATTGCTGGAGGGACTACAAAAACCGAAAACGGAAAGGAGAATGACATGCCGCTGACCAAAAATTTTAAAGACACGATCAAGGCCCGCGCCGAGAGGGACCCTGAATTCCGGGTGGGGCTTTTTGTCGAGGCAATCGATGCATTGCTCAACGATGATCTCGAAACCGGAAAAATTCTGTTGCGAGACTATGTGAATGCGACGGTCGGGTTTGAAACCCTTGCCAAGGAAATGGATAAAAACCCGAAAAGCCTGATGCGTATGCTTAGCGACAAGGGCAACCCGCGGGCGGATAATCTGCTTGCCATGGTGGCGCGCCTGAAGCGGCGGGAGGGGGTGTCGTTTTCGCTGGCGCGGGATAATGGCCTTCACGCCTAGTCGTTCATTGCGGGAGGTGGGCTTTGCCCAGCGCATTTTCGGATGCGTTACCGTTCGGATTCGGGTATCATTTTGAAAAACAACAATTAAGACTCAGTAGGAAACCGGCATGAACGCTGTTGAAATCGAAGAAGCCATTTCCCGACTGGCAGAACAGCCCTTTGATGCGGCCGAATTTCCGTTCTTGTTTCTTGAGGCCTTCGGCAACAAGCAAACCACCATCAAACGCTTGCGCAAGGGGCAGAACAAATCTGACATCGGCGGGGTGCTGCAAACCAACAACATCCATATCAAAACCTGCGCCGAAGGCGAGGTCACCCAAACCCTTGCCGCGCTTAAGGCAAGCCCCGCCACCACCAAGGCCAAGGCGAAATTCGTGCTGGCCACCGATGGCATTGATCTGGAAGCCGAAGACCTGAACAGCGGCGAGGTGATTGCCAGCACCTTCACCGGCTTCCCCAACCATTTCGGCTTTTTCCTGCCGCTGGCGGGCATTACCACCGTCAAGCAAATCCGCGAAAGCAGCTTTGACATTCGCGCCACCAGCCGCCTTAATCGCCTCTATGTCGAGCTGCTCAAGGATAACCCCGACTGGGGCAGTGCCGAGCGCCGCCATGATATGAACCACTTTATGGCGCGGCTGATCTTTTGCTTTTTTGCCGAGGATACCGACATCTTCAAAGGCGATGACGCCTTTACCACCAGCATCGAGCGGATGAGTGAACGGGATTCCTCCAACACCCACGACATTATCGGCGCGCTTTTCCGCGCCATGAACACCAAGCCTGCCGAGCGGGCCGCCGCCGATATTCCCCGCTGGGCCAATGATTTCCCATACGTCAATGGCGGGCTGTTTTCTGGCAATACCGATGTGCCGCGTTTCAGCAAAATCGCCC
>JALSHK010000391.1 GCA_026982275.1 Paracoccaceae bacterium
CGGCAAATGGACCTATAAAAACATCGCCGAGATGAAAACCCAGTTTGCCGCTTTGGGGCTTTCGCTGGACTGGTCACACGAATTCGCCACCTGCGATGTGGAATATTACGGCCAGCAGCAGGCGCTCTTTCTGGATATGCTGGAGGCCGGGCTGGCTTACCGCAAAAATGCCAGCGTCAACTGGGATCCGGTGGATATGACCGTGCTGGCCAATGAACAGGTGATCGATGGCCGCGGCTGGCGCTCGGGCGCGCTGGTGGAGCGCAAGGAACTGACGCAATGGTTCTTCAAAATCTCGGATTATTCCGACGAGCTGCTGGAGGCGCTGGACGGGCTGCAAAACTGGCCCGACAAGGTAAAGCTGATGCAGGCCAACTGGATTGGCAAATCCAAAGGGCTGCAATTCAGCTTCAAAACCCTCGGCGCGCCTGAAGGGTTTGATGAGCTGGAGGTCTATACCACCCGCCCCGATACCCTGTTTGGCGCGAGCTTTGCGGGCATTTCGGCGGATCATCCGCTAGCCAAAGCGCTGGAGCGCGACCCCGAGGTCGCGGCCTTTACCGCTGAATGCCGCCGCACCGGCACCAGCGCCGAGGCGCTGGAAAAGGCCGAGAAGCTAGGCTTTGATACCGGCATTAAAGTGGTGCATCCGTTTGATAGCTCGATTGAGCTGCCGGTTTATATCGCCAATTTCATCCTGATGGATTACGGCACCGGCGCGATTTTCGGCTGCCCGGCCCATGATCAGCGCGACCTCGATTTCGCGCGGAAATACGGGCTGGAGGTCACCGCCGTTGTCTCGCCCGATGGCGAAGATTTTAGCGTGGAGAATGAAGCGTTTACCGATGCGGGCAGGCTGATCAACTCTGATTTCCTGAATGGCATGGATATCGAATCGGCCAAGGCCGAGGCGATCAAGCGGATTGAAGCGGCCAATATGGGCGAGGGCAAAACCGTGTTTCGCCTGCGCGACTGGGGCATTTCCCGCCAGCGCTATTGGGGCTGCCCCATTCCCGTGGTGCATTGCGAAAGCTGCGGCGTGGTGCCGGAAAAGAAAGAAAACCTGCCCATCGAGCTGCCCGAAGACATCAGTTTTGACAAGCCCGGCAACCCGCTGGACCGCCACCCGACATGGCGCAACACAACCTGCCCGAGCTGCGGCGGCAGCGCCTTACGCGAAACCGACACCATGGATACCTTCGTGGACAGCTCATGGTATTACGCCCGTTTCACCTCTTCCAGGGCCGACACCCCCACCAACATGGCCGATGCCGATTACTGGATGAATGTGGATCAATATATCGGCGGGGTGGAGCATGCGATTTTGCACCTCTTGTATTCACGCTTTTTCGCCCGTGCCATGGTCAAAACCGGCCACCTGCCCGCGCGCTGCATCGAGCCGTTTAACGCGCTGTTCAACCAAGGCATGGTCTGCCACGAAACCTATTCCACCAAAGATGAAAAGGGCCGCGATATCTGGCATGCGCCTGATGAGCTGGTGGCGGATGGCGAGGGCTACAAGCTGGCCGCAACCGGCGAGAAGGTCACCGTTGGCCCCTCTATCAAAATGTCGAAATCCAAGCTGAATGTGATCGATCCGATCGAGCAGATCGAGCAATTCGGGGCCGACACCTCGCGCTGGTTTGTATTGTCTGACAG
>JALSHK010000392.1 GCA_026982275.1 Paracoccaceae bacterium
CTGCAGGGTGGCCTGGGTGCTGCCCCAAGCTACGATCAGCAAAAGCAACCAAAGCGGCGCGTGGGGGGGCACGAAGGCGGTGAGGATTGAGCCAAAGTAAAGCACGGCTTTGGGGTTGGTCATTATCACCGTCAGTCCGGTTTTGAAAGGGGCGGGGGCGGCTTGGGTGAGGGCCGCTGCGGGGGCGCTGCTTTGCCATGCTTTATAGCCCAGCCATATCAGGTATCCGGCACCGAAAAGCCGCAGGGCAAGGGCGGCTTTGGGGAACAGCTCGAATACGATGGCCACGCCGCTCACGGCGAGCAGGCTCCAGATAACGCCGCCAAAGCCCACCCCGAGGGCTGTGATGTAGCCATCCCTGCGGCTTTGGGTGGCGGCGCTGATAATCACCAGCATATTGGGGCTGGGGGTGAGCCATGCCAGCATGTTTATGGTGGATATGGCGAGGAGGGTGGTGAGGATATTTTCGGGCATGGGGGTGGCCTATTGGTGGGGGAATGATGCGTGCACAGCACAGCATCTTACAATAGCACTTTTTGCCCTAAACAAGAAGCCTCCTCTTGGGGCGGTGCGAGGAGGGCCACGCAGCCTAGGGCAAAACGCCGCTTGCGGGGCGGGGCGGAATTGGCGCATAGTCTGTGCGCCGGAATCATCCGGCATTCTCAGGGCGGGGCGAAATTCCCCACCGGCGGTGATAGCCCGCGAGCGGCCCTTGGCGGGGTGACAAGCAGACACCGGTGTAATTCCGGGGCCGACGGTTACAGTCCGGATGGAAGAGAATGGGCGCTTATGTGCTCTTTTTGCTCTGGGTTGGTGTCTGGAATAAAAGGAGTGAGCTATGACACAACCCTTCAAAATAGCCTTTATCAAGGCGCGCTGGCATGCGGATATCGTCGATCAGGCCTTGACCGGCTTTAACCGGCAAATGCAGGATGACGGCTTTGCCTGCGAGGTGAAGGCCTATGATGTGCCCGGTGCCTTCGAGGCCCCGCTTCTGGCCAAGCGCCTCGCGGCCAGCCATGATGCGATCGTGGTGGCAGCGCTGGTGGTCGATGGCGGGATATACCGGCATGATTTTGTGGCGGCGGCGGTGGTGAATGGCCTGATGCAGGCACAACTGGATACCGGAACCCCGATGTTCAGCGTTTCGCTTACCCCGCATCAGTTTCATTCTCACGATGAGCATCATGCCTATTTCATGGAGCATTTCATAAAAAAAGGTGCCGAAGCCGCGCAGGCGGTGCAAATGGTGCTGAAGCTGGAGATCTAGGCCAAAGGGCCAAGCGCCCGGCCTGCTGCGCGCAAGAGACGCTTGCGGCGGGCCGGTATAGCGGCGATCTCGAGGCCGGTAAACACGTGCATCGTGCCCAGATCCCGATCCAGCACCGCATGATCGGATACCCATGCCCCCATCGATAGATAGCTGCGCAGCAGCGGCGGTTGCGCGATCTGGCCATTGCTCTCGTTTGGCATGGTCTCGAGCCGGGAAAAGCGGAAAACCTCGGGAGCCTTGATTTCCGGCGAGAAGCGGCGCGGGGCCAGATGGCGGGCTTTCAGCCGCGTAAAAGCCTCCAGATGGGCCTTTGGGTTGGCCCCGCTAAAGCTGGAACAGCCAAATAGCAGCCCGATCCGGTTTTGATCGACATAGGCGGCCAGCACCGCCCAGGCCAGCCGCAGGATGTCAGGGTCCTGATCGCGCGGATCGATGCAGAAGCGGCCGATTTCCAGCAGCTTGCCTTCATAGGATTGAAGCCTGGTCAGATCATAAAGGGTTGCGGCATAGGACTGGCCTATTTTGGCCCCGGATTCAAAGGCTTGCAGGCGAAATACACAGACGGCGCGTCCGGTCCCGTTTTCCTCGATCAGGATATGGGTGCAGCGAAGGTCTGTGCTGTCGGCATCGCTTTTTCCACCGCGAAACACCTCTGCACGCAGGGCTTGGACCCTGCGCAAATCCGCAACGCTTTTCGCAATTCTGGCGGCATATTTCGGGGCCATTTCACAAACCTTTGTTTATTCTTGAGCGCATGGGCCCTAGAATGGGGCGAAATAACAAATTACCTTCATCCGTAACTATTTGTAACCCCGTTTATTTGTCAGGACACCCCATGAAACGCACCCCGGCGCAGCTAAAGCTTCATCTATCCGATCTGGCCTATAAGGTGACCCAGAAAGGCGGCACAGAGCGCGCGGGATCCCATGATGATTTCCCCGGGGGCGAGGGGGTTTTCCATTGTGTGTGCTGCGATGCGCCGCTTTTTGATGCCGATGCCAAATATGAAAGCGGCTCTGGCTGGCCCAGCTTTTTCCGACCGGTATCCGCGGATGCGGTTCTGGAAACGACCGACCGCAAGCTCTGGATGACCCGCACCGAGATCACCTGCGCTGATTGCGAGGCCCATCTGGGCCATGTTTTTCCCGATGGCCCGCCCCCCACCGGCCTGCGCTATTGCATGAACGGGGTTGCGCTGGTGTTCAAGCCCCGGGCAACGTCATAAAAGCGTAACGAAAATGGGGTAGTCCACGCAAAACCGTTTTGGAAGGCACAAAAATGAGTGTGAAGGTTCTGATCGTCGAGGATGAAGAAGCCTTGCAGGGGCTGCTCGAATATAACCTGCAAAAAGAAGGTTTCGGGGTGGTGATCGAGGGGGATGGCGGCGAGGCGCTTACGGCCATTGCCGAGCATGCCCCCGATATTATTCTGCTGGACTGGATGCTGCCCAACAAAAGCGGAATCGATATTTGCCGGGCGATCCGGGCGAATCGGTCGTTCCATGATATTCCGGTGATTATGCTGACAGCGCGGGTGGAGGAAGAAGACAAGCTGCGCGGGCTCAATCTGGGGGCGGATGATTATATCACCAAGCCGTTTTCTGTATCCGAGGTGATAGCCCGCATTCGTGCGGTGCTGCGCCGCACCAGCCCCGCCATCGCGGGCGATACGGCCACCTTCGGGGATCTGAGCCTGAACCGCACCGATATGCGTGTGATGCGCGGCGAAAATCTGATAAAACTCGGGCCGACCGAGTTTCGCCTGCTTGAGGTGTTGATCCAGCGGCCCGGGCGGGTCTATTCGCGCGAGCAATTGCTGGACCGGGTCTGGGGGCAGGAGGTATATGTGGAAAACCGCACGGTGGATGTGCATGTGGGCCGGCTGCGCAAAGCGCTGAAACAGCCCGGAAAGCCGGATCCGATTCGCACGGTAAGATCCGCCGGCTATGCGCTGGACGAGACTTATACCGGCTGAATTTGGCGGCGCTTTCACGAAGCATCCGGAGTTGGCGCCCCTCTTGCGCCGCCCTTGAGCCTTCCGCCCGGCAAAGCATTCCGATACCTATGCGCTTTTTAAAACCTGAGCGTTCGGGCTTTTTGGTATTTCCGGTTCTTTTTCACCATTCGCGATCCGCTGTAGCCGCAAATCATCGATTATATGCAGCAGATTAAGGCTTTTCGCTTCCAGAATGCCACGCTTTTGAAGGGTTTTGAAACAACGGCTGACGGTTTCCGGCTGCATGCCCAGATATTCGGCCAGATCAATCCTGCGCAAAGGGATTTTTACCAGATGGCTGTTTTTGGGTTCCGTGTCTTGCCGGTGGTGGCACTCGATCACAAAAGACGCGACCTTTTCCAGCGCCTGTTTTTTGGCAATATCGGCCGAATGATCAATCGCGCGGAAGGCCTGGTCGCGCAGGTTATGCCAGACGATTTTCTGCGCTTTCGGATTATTCGCCACGACCTGCTCGAAGATTTTCGGGGACAGGCGGCAGATTTTAACATTTCCCAAGGCGATTAAGGCCCCGCGATTACGGTTTGACAGATCGCGCAAATCGATAATATCGCCCTTCATAAACAGGGTGGTGATGGTTTTTCGGCCATCTTGCAATAAATGCTGAAGGCTTAGCACGCCGCTATCAACCGCAACAATTGGCCAGCAGCTTATGGCGCTATCGCCCAAGGTGTCGCCGCGCTTCATGCTGAGGGTGCGCGACTGGCCCGATAGCTCCACCTGCTCGTCATCCGCCAATTGGGCGCAAAACATGCGGGAGTCCGTATACAATACGCACTGCCCGCATTTCGGGGGTATGGCTGGTGGCCTCACGGTCATCTCCTGTATTCGCTTTGTGATATTGATAAGGTAATTTCCGGCGGAACTGTTGATTCAGATCAACAGAGAGCCATTATCCGCTATTACGGCACCGCATTTTTCATCTTGTGCAGGCACATGGCTTGCGGGTTTGTGTTTGACAGTCTGGCCAAAAGCATGCATGGCTTGCGGGGCAACGGTTCCTCATCATGCGAAAACGCATCGAGGATGAAACGGGAATGCTGTAACGGGAGACCAAACGAGGCCCGGATGCAGCAGCCGCCCCCGCGACTGTAGGTGGGTTTGCGCGCCACAATGCCACTGGGAAACCGGGAAGGCGGCGCGCACTATACCACAAGCCAGGAGACCGGCCATTGCATGAACCGTAACCGGCCGTCGGGGAAGACGGCTAAAGGAGACTGAAATATGACAACTATGTCCACCACCGCCGCGCGCACCGATACCGGCCTGCGCAGCATTGTTCTTACCGCCGTGTTTGGCCTTGGCATCCTGTTTTTGGCGGGGTTTGCCCAATCTGCGGTTATCCATGATGCCCAGCACGATATGCGCCACGCCATCGGCTTTCCCTGCCACTAGGGCCATTTCGCTTATATCCTGACCTGAACGGATCGGCTTTTGCCGAGGCTTTGGCTGTGCAAAAACCGATCTCTGAAAAACGAGAACAAGAACATGCTGAAAAAACTACTTACCAGCGCGCTGCTTGCCGGCTTTGGCGCGGGTGCGCTTGTGGCCCTGCTGCAAATTTTCATTGCCGTGCCGGTTATTCTGGAGGCCGAGCTTTATGAAAGCGGCATCGAGGTGCATTATGCCGGCGTGGTGCAGGCCGTGGAGCCGGACCATAATGACGAACACGATGCCGAGGCCCGTGCCAATGAAGCCGCGCGCAATGCCGGAGAAGCTGTGCAGGCCGAAACCGCCCCCGGGGGTTTTGACTGGTCGCGCAATATCCAGACCTTCCTCTCCACCGAGCTGAGCTATATCGGCTACGGGCTTTTGCTGATTGCGGGCATGGCCTTTGCCGCGCGTAGCGGCACCGTTATCACCGCGCGCAGCGGCATCATCTGGGGCGTGGCGGGCTTTGTTGCCTTCAACCTGTCGCCGGGCATGGGCCTGCCCCCCGAGCTGCCAGGCGCCATGGCCGCGCCGCTGGAATTGCGGCAGATCTGGTGGATTGGCACCGTGCTGGCGACGATCGCGGGGTTGGTGGCCATCGGATTTGGCAAAAACTGGAGCCATTGGGGGCTGGGTATCGTTTTGCTGGCGCTGCCCCATATCATCGGCTTTCCCAAGGCCGGGGGCTATGGCGGCGTGGTGCCGCCCGAGCTGGCGGGCGAATTTGTCGGTATGACCTTGGCAATATCGGCCATCGGCTGGGCAACGCTTGGCCTGCTGGCCGGGCATTTCTGGGCCAAAGAGGCACAATAGGGCGCTGGCGCAACAGGCCTATTGGTCGCGGGGGGTTGTATAAGGGGGGGAATAGGTCCATATACCTCCAGAACCCCGCGGCCAACTCACCTACGAGCCTTTTGCACGTCTGCCAGAGCCTGTCGCACCTGACAAGCCAAAGCCGTGCCTGCCGCGCCTTCCGAAAGAATCCTTTATAATGAATTTTGATACCACCGGCTTATCCAAGCCGATTCTGACCACGTTGCAAGAGCTTGGTTATGAAACCGCCACGCCGATTCAGGCGCAGGCGATTCCGCCGATCATGGAGGGCCGCGATGTGGTTGGCCTCGCCCAGACCGGCACCGGCAAAACCGCCGCCTTCACCCTGCCATTGCTGCACCGGATCAACAAAACCTCCGAGGGCGGCAAGCACCGCCCCGTGCGGGTGCTGATCCTCTCGCCCACCCGCGAGCTGGCGGCGCAGATCGATAAATCCGTGCGCGATTATGGCGGGCGCCTGCCGCTGAAATCTACCTGTGTGGTGGGCGGCGTGCCGATCAAGCGGCAAATCAATGCCATTCGCGGCGGCGTGGATTTCCTCGTGGCCACCCCCGGGCGGCTGGAGGATCTGGTATCGCAAAAAGCCGTGCGGCTTGACCAGGTCGAGACCGTGGTGCTGGACGAGGCTGACCAGATGCTGGATATCGGCTTTATGCCCGCGATCAGGCGGATATTGAAGCTGCTGCCGAAAAAACGCCAGACCCTGCTTTTCTCGGCGACGATGCCCAAGGAAATCAAGGCGCTATCGCAAGATCACCTGCAAAACCCGATCGAGGTTTCGGTGGCCACTGTGGCGAAAACCGCCGATAAAATTGCGCAAAGCGTGATGCATCTGCCCCCCGAGGGCAAGGTGAACGCCATGACCAAACTGGCCAAAACCCACCCCGGAAAACGGATCATCGTTTTTGCCCGCACCAAGCGCGGAGCCGATAAAATCGCTCGTAAGCTGGTGGCCGAAGGCATCGGGGCCGAGGCGATTCACGGTAATAAATCGCAAAACCAGCGGGTGCGGACGCTCGCGTCTTTTAAAAACGGCAAAACGCTGGTGCTTATTGCAACGGATATTGCCGCGCGCGGCATTGATGTGCCGGGTGTGGAGCTGGTGGTGAATTATGATCTGCCCAATGTGCCCGAAAGCTATGTGCACCGCATCGGCCGCACGGCGCGCGCTGGTGCCTCGGGGCTGGCGGTCAGCTTTTGCACGCCAGAGGAAATCAAGCTTTTGCGCGCGGTCGAGCGCCTGATCAAGATGAAAATTCCGGCTTTGGCGGCGGATGGTTCGCCCTTGCAGGAAAAAGACGTGCCGCAAGCCCGCGCCGCCAAGCGCCCCGAAGGCGGGCGGCCCCAGCCGCGCCGCCGCCGCTTTCGCCCCCGCGCCAAGGCCAGCTAATCCCTTGCCTCCCCTGCGCTGAATATCAGGCAGGGGCGGCAGAACCGGCTATCCCATAAACAGTTTTGTAAGCAGGCCAAGGCCAAGCGTGACCGCCACGGTGATCGCGATCACAAGGCTCGCCGCGACGCTTTTCATTGGCGGGGTATCGTCTGCCGAGGGCTGATACATGGCGATGACAATGCGAAGATAAACCGCCAGCGCCAGCACCGAATTCAATATCGCGATCACGACCAGCCATAAAAATCCGGCCTCCAGCGCTGCGGCAAATAGCAAAGCCTTGCCGAAAAATCCGAAAAGCGGCGGGATGCCTGCCAGAGATAGCAAAAACACCACCATCGCCACCCCGAGCATCGGCGCGCGCCGTCCAAGGCCTTTGATGGCCTCCATATCCCGCCCCGCCAGCAGGATCACGGCAAAGGCCCCGATATTCATTGCCGCGTAAGCCGCGCCAAATACCACCAGCCCGTCAATCGCCAATGTGCCTGCGCCAACGCCCATGATGGCCAGCAAAAAATACCCCGATTGCGCCACCGAGGAATAGGCGATCAGCCGTGGCAGGTTGCTTTGCACCAGCGCGGCCAGATAGCCATAGGTCATGGTCAGGGCTGAAATGGCGGCAATCGCCCATGGCCAGCCGGTCTGGACCGGCAAGAATTGCAAAGCCTGCGCCAGCGCGAATATCGCCGCGATTTTGGTCACCACCGACATATAGGCCGCCACCGAGACCGGCGCGCCCTGATAGGCATCGGGGGCCCAGAAATGAAACGGCACCAGCGCGGCCTTGTATCCCATCCCGATCAGCAAGGCGACCAGCCCCGCCGCCGCCAAAAGCGGCATGGAGGAAATATCCGCCAAAGCGGAAAACAGCGTCGAGCCGGCGGCGGCATACCAGAAGGTGAGACCATAGGTCATCACCGCGCCCGCCACCGAGCCAAACACCAGAAATTTCATCGAGGCTTCGGTGGAGGCATCATCATCCGGATAGGCCACCAGCGCAAAAGACCCAAGGCCGGTGATCACAATCCCCAGCACCAGAAGCATCACATCGCCACTGCCCGAAAGCATAAGCGCCCCGATCGTGACCAGCATCATCAGGCTATAAACACTGCCCTCGCGAAACCGCCCCGCCACCTCGGCCCGCGCCAGCAGCAAGGATAGCGCAGTGGCGGGCAGCAGGATCAGCTTGGACCACACGGCCAGCCGGTCAATGCGGTAGGTGCCGCCAAATACGGTGGCATCGGCTCCGAGCAGCGGCAGGCTAAACCATGTGGCCAGCGCCAGCCCGCCAAGGCCGATGGCCAGCACCAGACGCGGCATGCGGATCATTTCGCCGATCAGCATCAGGGCGGCGGTGATCATCAGCGTAAGCTCGGGCAGCAGAAAGGCTAGATCGCGTGACATCAGAACCCCAAAGATGCGGAGGTGGTGTGGATGACATCAAGCAGCCATGAGGGCAGAATGCCGATGCCGATGATCAACGCGAGAAGCGGGATCATCACCCAGCGCTCGCGGCGGTCCAGATCGGGCATTCTGGCCCATGTTTCATTGGGTTCGCCCAGAAATACCGTGGCAATGGCCCGCAGATAAAGCGCCGCTACCACCACAATCGCGAGGATCGAGACAATCGCGATCGGCTGCACATTCAGCGTGGCGAGGAAGATCTGGAATTCCGCCGGAAAATGCGCGAGGCCTGGCAGGCCAAGCGAGGCAAAGGCCGCGAGGATAAAGCTCCAGCCCAGAAACGGCGTGATGGAAAGCAGGCCGCCAAAGCGGTCCATCTCATAGGTGCCGGCGCGGTCTTTCAGCATGCCGACGAGGAAAAACAGCGCCCCCGTTACCAGCCCGTGGCTGATCATTTGCAGCGTGGCCCCGTCCAGCGCCACGGCGCGCATCGCAGGGTCTGTGGCCAGCGCCGCCACCGCCACGCCGATCACCACATAGCCCATATGGTTGATCGAGGTATAGGCGATCATGCGTTTCAGATCGCTCTGCGCCAGCGCCACAAACGCGCCGTATATCGCGCCGATCACGCCAAATACCAGCACCACCTCGCCCGCCGCCCGAAAGGCATCCGGCGTCATTTGCAGCGCAAAGCGCACCAAGCCATAGGTGCCGAATTTCAGCATCACCCCCGCCAGAATAACCGAGCCAACGGTGGGGGCCTGAACATGCGCCGCAGGTAGCCATGTATGCACCGGAAAGGCCGGAATTTTTACCGCAAAGGTAAACAGCATCGCAATCAGCGCCAGCATCCCGGCCATGCCGGTCAGGGGCTGGGTCTCGATCCAGATCCGCATATCGAAGGTATAGGGATCAGACGCCAGAAACATGCCAAGGATCGCCAGCAAAAGCGGCAGGCTGCCCAGCAGGGTATAGAGGAAAAACATCAAGGCCGCGCGCTGCCGGTCCGGCCCGCCCCAGCCCGCGATCATAAAATACATCGACACAAGCGAAACCTCGAAAAACACATAAAACAGCAGCGCATCCAGCGCGGCAAAGGTGCCGATCGAGGCGGTTTCCAGCATCAGCATCAGCACCACAAAGCTGCGCGCGCGGTCGGAGTTTTTGGCCTGATAGATGAAGGAAAGCAAAAATAACAGCGAGGTCAGCAGGATTAGCGGCAGGCTGAAGCCATCCACCCCCACACGATAAGCCGCGCCGATGGCTTTTATCCAGCTCACCTCCTCCACCTGCGCAAAGCCCCCCGGCTCCACCCCGCGCGCCCACATGAGCAATGTCAGCAAAAACGTGGCGGCGCTGATGCCGATGCCAATGGCATAAACCACCGTTTGCGAAGCGCGCGGCAGGGCCAGCAGCAGCAAAGCGCCAGCCAGCGGCAGGAATACGGATAGGGAAACGATGGGGATCATGGCGTGGTTTCCTCAGTAAAAATAGGGGGCGATGAAAAGCCCGACGGCCAATAGGCCGGATGCGACAATGGTAAGGGCAAGCTCGCGGTGGATAAGCCCGCTTTGCAATTTTCGAGCGCGGCTGCCGGTATCTACGGTGGCGCGGGCAAAGCCGAAGATCGCGCGGTCTATGCCGTCCTCATCTGCCTTGCGAGAGCCGCGCCCGAGCTTGAGATTGGCGCGGCCAAAAGACAGTACCAATTGATATAATCCGGTCTCGAAACGATCAAAAGCCCGCGCCAGCCCAAGGCATGGCCGCACAATCAGCGCCTGCATGCCGCCGGCGATTGAAAAACCCTTTTGCGCCCAGCCATAAAGCGGGCCGAGCAGGGTTTTGGGGCCAAATACCCAGCCCAGAAGCAGCCCCGCAAGCCCGGCGCCAAGCCCCAGCATCATGGCGTATAGATCAACCTCGACTACAGCGCCGAGCCGCGCTTCCAGCGCCGGAAAGCCCGCGCCGAGCAAGGCCGCCAGCGCCACCGGCCCCGCCATGCCCCAGCCCATCCAGACCATTGCGCGATCGGCTTTTTCCGCTTCAGCCGGCCCGCGCCAAAGCTGGCCAAGGGCGCGCGCCATATAAGCGCCGGTCAAAACCGTGCCTGCCAGCCCCAGCGGCAACAGCCATATGGCCTCGGGCGCGGCCAGCGTGGCGGCGATAATCGCATCCTTGGAGAAAAATCCAGCCAGCGGCGGCAGCCCCGCCAGCGCCAATGCGGCCAGTGCAAAGCCGGCAAATACCCGTTTATGCGCGCGCCCCGCCCCCGCCAGCGCCTGCATATCGGTGGAGCCGCGGCTGTGCTGAAAAACCCCCGCCCCGAGAAAAAGCCCGCTTTTAATCGCGGCATGGGCCAGCAGATGCAGCAACGCCACCATCGGCGCGCCCGCCCCGATGGCCAGCAGCATCAGCCCGTATTGGCTGGAGGTGGAGGCCGCCAGCAGGCGCTTCAGATCCCGCTCTCCAAGGGCGATCAGCCCCGTGACCACCGTGGTAATGCCCCCCGCCAGCCCGATCATCAGCAGGGTGCTGGCAGGCAGCATCGGCGCGATGCGGATCAGCAGAATCGCCCCCGCTGCCACCAGCGTGGCCGAATGCAGCAGCGCCGATACCGGCGTTGGCCCCGCCATGGCGCGCAAAAGCCAATCATTAAACGGCACCTGCGCCGATTTCCCCATCGCCGCCACCAGCAATAAAAGCCCGCCGATCATGGCCATCGGGCCGGTGGTGGCCAGGGTGGCGGATATTTCGCTGCTGCCCGCCGCGCCGATCAGCAGGAATACCCCGATATAAAGCCCGAGATCGGCGCTGCGGGTATAGAGAAACGCCCGCATCGCCGCGCCAGAAACACCGGGTTTTTTATGCCAAAATCCGATCAGCAGATAGCTCGATACCCCGATCAGCTCCCACGCGCCGAGCAGGGTGATCCAGTCGGCCGAAAGCACCAGCGCCTGCATCGCCGAGACAAACATCAGCATCGTGGCAAAAAACCTTGGCTTTTCAGGGTCTTTCGCCATATAGCCCACGGCAAATATCAGCACAAACCCCGCAACTGTGGCCACCATCAGCGATAGCACCGAGGTAAGCGGCGTGGCCACCAGACGCAGCGGCATTTCAGGCAAGCCGGGCAGGGTGAGCGCGGGGAGGCTGTCTGAAAACAGCAAGGAAACACTGCCGAGAAAGGCAAGCCCCGCCCCTGCCAGCGCAATCGCCCCGCTA
>JALSHK010000393.1 GCA_026982275.1 Paracoccaceae bacterium
AGAAGATATAGGCAATGCCCAGCACCATACCGGGAATGGCCATCGGCAGCATCGCCAAGCCCTGAAATAGCGACCTGCCCGTCTCGAAGCCTCTGGTTTTCTCCACCATATAGGCCCCGAGAAACACAACCACCGTGCCGATAATCGCCGTCAAAACCGCCAAGAGCAACGAATTTGTATAAGCGCCCCAACCGCCACCATCCATGCGGGAAAAATCGTAATTCTTCAGCGACAAAGACAGGTTATATGGCCATTGCCGGATCAGCGCCGCAAATTGGCAAACGGCTATAATCCCGACAATAAAAAAGGCAACCAGACTGGAATAGGCAAAGAAAAACCAATCCGCCACCGGGTTTGGTTTTGGCTCATATACCACCGAGCGCGCGGTGAGCAGCGCGACCTGTTTTTTCTGCATCCGGCGATCAATGCCAAAGGCCATAAGCGCAGGCACCAGCAGCACCATAGACACGACCGCCCCCATTTCAAAATTCTGCTGGCCGATCACCTGCTTGAAAATATCCACCGCCAGCACGTTATAATTGCCGCCGATCACCTTGGGCAGGCCAAAATCGGTGATCACCAGATTGAACACCACAAAAGCCGCCGAAAACAGCCCGTAGCGCGCGCCGGGAATCGTCACCGTCCAGAAGGTTTTCCAGCGGCTGGCTTTCAGGGATTCCGAGGCCTCGAACAGCCGCGCATCCGAGATCGAAAGCGCTGTCGAAATAATGATCAACGCATGGGGAAAGGTGAAAAACACCGAGCCGATCACAATGCCGATCGGGCCGTTGATATCATTGCCGAACATCAGAAATTTCAGCATCCCTTGCCGCGGCGAAAACAGATAGAGCAGCGCAATGCCCGGCAATAGGGAGGGCACCAGAATCGGCATCATCGCCACCATGCGAAACACCCCCTTGAAGCGCATTTTGCTGCGCGCCAGAGCATAGGCAAACCAGAAGGCCAGCGATACGGTGATGAGCGTGGTAATGGTAGCGATCACCAGCGAATTCTCGACCGATTGCACCAGCGCGGGGGTGGAGAAATAGGTGGTGAAATTGCTGATACCGCGCTCGCTGGCGGGGCGGATCACGATGCGCCGGAAGGTGTTGCTATCCAGCTCTATCCAGTCCGGCCCGGCATTTCGCTCTGATCCAACCAGATAGATCGCGCCCTCATTCACCCCGCGAAAGCGATACATAACGGGGCTGCGAAAGCTGAAATCGGGGAACAGCTTGGTCAGGCCCAAGCGGCCGTTGGTGTTGGTTGTGAGATCCTCGAAAACCGGCGGGCTGAACTGCGCATTCAGATCCGCCACATTCATAACCGGCCCAAAATTTCCGGCCTCGTCGCTCACCTGCACCTCGTATTGGCCGAGATCAAAATAATAGGTGCTGAAAGCTTTGGAGAGCATGGCATAAAGCGGCAGGGCCAGAGTGATCACCAGATAAAGCCCGATCACCAGCATAAAGCTGCGCTGGGTCCAGTCATCCCGCCCGAGCTTCGGCTTTATCTTTGCTCCGATCTGCGCGCCCATCTAGTTCGCCCCGGCAAAGGTTTTCAGCCGCTCCGAGGGCAGCTCCACATGCAGGGTTCCGCCGCTTTCAAGCCCCAGCCGCCGCACCGCATTGATCGAAAAATCGGCCATCAGCGTGGCCTCGCCCAACTCGGCATTGCCAAGCGTGGCGCGAAAAAACGCCCCCAGGAATTCCATTTCGCGGATACTCACCGACAGCGTATTTTCGCCGGCGGCCTCCACGGGCAACACATCTTCAGGCCGGATCGCAGCAATCACCGCCCCCGCAAGCCCATTGCCCTCACAGCGCAGCGCCACATTGCCGATCCGCACCTGATCACCTTCGACCATGGCCGGCATCTGGTTCATTTCTCCAATGAAATCCGCCACAAACAGGTTGGCCGGATCGCGGTATATCTCCAGCGGCGTGCCGATTTGCTCGATCGTGCCGTGGTTCATCACCACAATCCGGTCGGCCATGGATAGCGCTTCTTCCTGATCATGGGTCACCATGACCGTGGTAATGCCGAGCTTGCGCTGCAGCTCCTTCACCTCGTGGCGCAAAAACACCCGCACCTTGGCATCCAGCGCCGAAAGCGGCTCGTCCAGCAGCAAAAGGCCGGGATTGGTGGCGATGGCACGGGCCAGTGCGATGCGCTGTTGCTGCCCGCCCGATAGCTGCGCGGGGTATTTTTTGCCCTGCTCCGGCAAGCCCACAAGCGCCAGCAATTCCGCCACCCGCGCCTTGATTTCGGCTTTGGAGCGCTTGGCGTTTTCCAGCCCATAGGCGATGTTTTTCTCGATCGTCAGGTTGGGAAACAGCGCATAGGATTGAAACACAATGCCAAAATCCCGCTCCGCTGGCGGCAGATTCGAAACGTCTTTTCCGGCCTGCTCCACCCGTCCGGCGCTTTGCAAATCAAGCCCGGCAATCGCGCGCAACAGCGTGGTTTTTCCGCAGCCCGAGGGGCCGAGAAAACACAGGAATTCGCCTTCCATCACCTCGAGCGAAATCTCTCTCAGCGCAGTGAAATCTCCGAAATTTTTCCATAGGTTTTCAATGCGCAAATAGATGTTCGGGGCGGCATCCAGCATGGTAACTCCTTGTAAATACGGCAAAAGAGGCGGGGTGAGCCGCCTCTTTCAGTTTATTCGATCCGGCTATTTAGGGTCGGATTTACCGTCATAGCGGCTAGCCCATTCTTCCAGAATACGAGCGCGGTTATTGGCGGCAAATTCGAAATCATTGTCGATCATCGCATCCACCAGCCCCTCGGGGAAATATTCCACCGGCTGCGCCACACCCGGATAAGCCACGACGGCATAACCCTGATTATAAAGCTCGTTGGCCTTGCGGGTGACAGACCAATCCACCAGCGCCTGTGCCGCTTCCAGCTCGGCTGTGCCCGCTACAATCGCGGTGGCTTCCATATCCCAGCCTACGCCTTCGCTTGGCACGATGATCTCGATCGGCGCGCCGGCGGCCCTGGATTTGGCCCCGCGAAAGGCAAAAGAAATGCCGATCGTGGTTTCACCCGCCGCCGCCAGCTTGCAAGGGGCAGAGCCGGAATGGGTATAGCGCGAGATATTGGCGTGCAGCCCGTCCATATATTCCCAGCCGCCCTCTTCGCCAAACATTTGCAGCCAGCTCGAAACATCCAGAAAGCCGGTGCCCGATGAATTGGGATTCGGCATGATGATCTGCCCTTCATAAACCGGATCTGTCAGATCGGCCCAGCTGGTAGGGGCCGGCACGTTATTGGCTTCGCCCTCCACCGTATTATAGCAGATTGCCGCTACCCAGGCGTCCATGCCGGTCCAATATGGCGGGTTTGAGCTATCCACGAATTTCGGGTCCAGCTCTTCCACGCCAGCGGGCGCATAGGCCTCCAGCATGCCTTCGCCCTTCATCAGCAAAAGCGAGGTCGCCGCCAGCCCCCAGATCACATCAGCCTGCGGATTATCACGCTCGGCCAATAGCTTGGCGGTAATCACGCCGGTGGAATCGCGCACCCAGTTGATGGTGATATCGGGGTAATCTTCATTAAAGGCAGCGGCATAGCGGGCAAGGTCTTCGGCCTCAACAGCCGTATAGACGGTAAGTTCAACGGCCATGGCTTGCGCGGCTACGCCGAGCGCCAGCACCGATGCGAGTGCAATATTTTTCATAGCTTCCTCCGTGAGTGGTCGGGAATCCTAGCGAATCTGGCTCCCGTTTTTTCTAGTAGCGCCAGTTTATGACAGTTTGTTTGTAATTGTAGGATTATTTCCAGGTTGATTGATTTGTAGCGGATGGGCAGGATAAAAACCTATCCCACTAAACTAGTTTAGTGAGATAGGTTTGGATCAGATAAGATGATGTAATCATTTAACAATATTACGAAATAAAATAAAAAAGCGCGCCAGTTCCGACGCGCTTTTCCATCAATGGATTTTGCAGGTTTAATGCGCGATTTGCGCCTCGGTCCCTTTGGCCGTCTCCAGCGCCGCCGCTGCGGCCAGCTCGTCCCATTCAATCGGCTCGGGCATCCGCTCCAGTGCAACCTCCAGCACATCCATCACGTTGGATACCGCAATAAGCTCCAGCCCGTCCTTCACATTATCCGGAATTTCCGCGAGATCCTTTTCGTTATCTATCGGGATCAGCACGGTTTTTATGCCCCCGCGCAGCGCCGCCAGCAGCTTTTCCTTCAAGCCGCCAATGGGCAGCACATTGCCGCGCAGCGTCACCTCGCCGGTCATGGCCACCTGCCGTTTTACCGGAATTTGCGTCAGCACCGACACGATCGAGGTCACCATGCCGATGCCCGCGCTCGGCCCGTCTTTCGGGGTGCCGCCATCGGGCACGTGCACATGGATATCCATCTTTTCGAATTCCGGCGGCTTGATCCCCAATGTGGTCGCCTTGGAGCGCACAAAGCTCGACGCCGCCTCGATGCTTTCCTTCATCACATCGCCAAGCTTGCCCGTGGTCTTCATCCGGCCCTTGCCGGGCAGGCGCAGCGCCTCGATTTGCAACAGATCACCGCCAACGCTGGTCCAGGCCAGCCCCGTTACCACACCGATCTGGTTTTCCTCTTCGGCCAACCCGTATTTGAAGCGCTTCACCCCGAGATAATCGCCGACATTACCGGAGGTAATGGTAACGTTTTCCGCCTCTTTCTTGATGATCTTCGTTACGGCTTTCCGGCAAAGCTTGGCAATCTCGCGCTCCAGGTTCCGCACGCCGGCCTCGCGGGTGTAATAACGGATGATATCGCGCAGCGCACCATCTTCCAGCGTAAATTCACCCTTTTTAAGCCCGTGGCCTTTTTCCTGCTTGGCAATCAGGTGCTGTCTGGCGATCTCGGTTTTTTCATCTTCGGTATAGCCGGCCAGCGAAATGATTTCCATCCGGTCCAGCAATGGTCCTGCCATATTATAGCTATTGGCCGTGGTCAGAAACATCACATTGGACAGGTCGTATTCGACCTCAAGATAGTGATCGGTAAAAGAACCGTTTTGTTCGGGGTCCAGCACCTCGAGCAGCGCCGAGGAGGGATCGCCGCGGTGATCACGGCCCATTTTGTCAATTTCATCAAGCAAAATCAGAGGATTAACTGTTTTGGCTTTTTTCATCGACTGGATGATCTTGCCCGGCATCGAGCCAATATAGGTGCGGCGGTGGCCGCGAATCTCGCTTTCATCGGAAACGCCACCCAGGGATATCCGGATAAACTCGCGCCCCGTGGCCCGCGCCACAGATTTACCGAGGCTGGTTTTGCCAACGCCGGGGGGACCAACAAGGCACAGAATAGGCCCCTTCAGCTTGCGCGAGCGCTGCTGCACCGCCAGATATTCCACGATGCGTTCTTTTACCTTTTCAAGCCCGTAATGGTCTTTATCCAGCACCGCTTGCGCCGCGCCCAGATCTTTTTTCACCCGCGTGCGTTTGTTCCAGGGGATCGAGGTCAGCCAGTCCAGATAGTTGCGCACCACCGTGGCCTCGGCCGACATCGGAGACATGGATTTCAGCTTTTTCAGCTCGGCATATGCCTTCTCCGCAGCTTCCTCGGAAAGCTTGACACCCGAGATTTTGGCTTCAAGCTCGGCTATTTCGCCGCCACCTTCCTCCCCGTCGCCCAGCTCCTTCTGAATGGCTTTCATCTGCTCGTTCAGGTAATATTCCCGCTGCGTCCGTTCCATCTGGGACTTCACACGGCTCTTGATCTTGCGCTCGACCTTCAGCACCGACATTTCGCCATGCATCAGCTCGAATATCTTTTCGAGCCGAGGCTCCAGCGCCTCGATTTCAAGCAGCATCTGCTTGTCTTCTTGCTCCACTCCCAAATGCCCCGAAACGATATCCGCAAGCATGGCAGGATCCCGGGCTTCTTTAATCGCTTCGAGAGCCTCGTCCGGCACATTGGAATTCAGCTTGGCATAGCGAATGAATTCAGCCGAAACAGAACGTGAAAGCGCCTCGATCTCGTCCGAATGCTTTTCCGGATCCTGCAAAAGCTCGGCCTCTGCTTCAAAATATTCGTCATTCTCCAGAAAATCCAGCACCTTCGTGCGCTGCTTGCCCTCGACCAGCACTTTCACCGTGCCGTCGGGCAGTTTCAGCAATTGCAGCACGGTTGCCAGCACCCCCATCCGGTGGATGCTGTCCACTGTCGGTTCGTCTTCCGAGGGGTCCATCTGACTGGAAAGCAGGATTTCCTTATCCTCTTCCATCACCACTTCCAGTGCGCGCACCGATTTTTCACGGCCAACAAAAAGCGGCACAATCATCTGCGGGAATACCACGATATCGCGCAATGGCAATACGGGCAGGGTTACGGTTTTGGTATCAGACATATATTTTCCTTTGCTTGGCAAGGGGTCTGGCCCCGCATTTGGCAGCCAACAACCCTTCCGTTTACAGGTATTTTGCGTTTCCGTTCAGTGCCGGTCCAGTCGCCCGCATTTTGTAGCGTTATACCGCGTGGATATAACGAGCCGGTTAAGCAAAATCCGCTTTGCGCTAAAAATGGCGACGAAAAGCGGGGATTACAAGCCTTGTTTGTCAATCTTGGCGAAATCTCCCGTTTTTCGCGCCTTATAATTGCCCGACCGCTGTGATGACAAGATATATGCCGCCGGCAAAACCAAGCAGCATGGTAAGGGTCGCCCCCGCAAATCGAAAGCCGGTCCGGTTGGCCGATTTCATCAGGCCCAGCGGGTGCAATATCCGGGCCAGAACAAATATTGCGCCCGCAACAATCAGCACGCTTCGCGCCACCCCCGCCCCTTCAAGCAGCGCCATAACGATCAGGATAATCGGGGCATTTTCAATCAAATTTCCATGCATACGAATACGTTTGAGCATATCGGGCTTGCCACCATCACCCAGCCCCTGCCTGTTCTTTCCCCGCCCGATGGCGGCATACATGAACAATATCATCTGCAATATGATTATAACGCCCGCTGTTATGGCGGTTATGACCGGATATACAAGCATATGTTTGCTTCCTTTTTTATATTCCCGGCTGAGTCTAGAGTAATCATATCGGCACAGCAAGATCGCCCTGGCGCTTTTGGTCGCATATATTTTTACAGCCTGCACGGCTAGGCTGGATGTATGGAGATACATTACGATTTTGACCGTTTTGTCCGGGCCCAGGAGCCGATCTATGATTCCGCATTGATCGAGTTGAAAGCCGGCAGGAAGAAAAGCCGCTGGATGTGGTATATCTTCCCGCGCCTCGAAGGTTTGGGTTATAGCCAGACTGCGGCATTCTATGCCATTTCGGGCAAGGCCGAAGCCCAGGCCTATCTTGCCCATCCCGTGCTTGGACCGCGTCTGGTGGAATGCACCAAAGCCGCGCTGGCGCATGCCGCAAAGGGCGCGCCTGCGCTGTTTGGCTCTCCTGATGATCTTGAATTCCAGTCATGCATCTCGCTATTCTCCCGCGCCAGGCCTTGTGATCCGGTATTTCAAGCCGCACTTGATGCATTTTATGGCGGCGTTGCCTGTCAGACGACTCTGGAAACCTTGCGGATTGCATTTCACAACAGCCTGGGTGATTGTTGATATCTGTATCAGGATTTCAGTTATAGGCGATCGGCGGATTGAACCTCCATCCGGCCCTTCATTCTTGTGGTTGAGAAAGTCGGGCATTTGGGTATAAGGGGTAAATACCGGCCTTTCCGCCCCTTAGCCCGCCTTTTACTGCCGTCACACCGGATTAACCGCATGAACAGCCCCCAGCACATCTATTCCGACAAGTTTTTTGAATATATTTCGGAAGGCTCGCGCAATTCCGCGCAAGTGGTGTGCCAAATCCTTGCGCCACTCTTTGCCCGCGATGGCGGCGATATCCTTGATGTTGGCTGCGGCCAAGGGGTCTGGACCCGCGAATTTGCCAATATCCCCAATGTAGGACAGGCCATCGGCATTGACGGCACCTATGTAAATACCGATCAACTGGTGATCCCGGCGGAGAATTTTATCGGCCATGATCTAACCACGCCTCTGTCTCTGGATCGGAAATTCGCGCTTTCGGTATCGCTGGAGGTGGGCGAACATCTGCCAAAAGCGGCCGCCGCAGAGCTGGTGGCCACCTTGGTGAAACACGCCGGTATCGTGCTGTTTTCCGCCGCGATTCCCGGGCAAGGCGGGGAATCCCATATTAACGAACAACCGCTGGAATTCTGGCGCGGGCTTTTTGCCTCCCATGGCTATGTGCCGCTGGATGTGATCCGCCCGGCTCTGGCGGATCACCCCGAGGTCGAGCCGTGGTATCGCTATAACAGCCTGTTATATGTAGCCAAAGACCGGCTCGGCTCCTTGCCCGAGGCGCTATCTGCCTCGCCGGTGCCCTCCGGCCAGCCGTTCAGATCCTATGCCTCTCTATGGTGGAAGCTGCGCTGTGCGATATTGCGCCTGCTGCCGCGCGGCATGATCGAAGCGCTGGCCCGGGCCAAGCATGCGTGGATCCGCCGCCGCAACGCTTCCTGATCCCCGAAAGAGGAAATCCCCCGATGCAGCCTCCCGCGCTTCGCCCTGCCCCCGGCCTCGCCTTTGTGGTGCCCTGCTTTAACGAGGCATTGGTGCTGGAAACCCTGATCCGCGAATTGCGGGCGCTGGGGCAAAAGCTGCAGGAAGCGGGCGAGATTTCCGGCGCGGCGCAGATTGTGCTGGTGGATGACGGCTCGGCGGATAGCACATGGCAGATGATCGAAGCGGCGAGCCAGGAGGGCGATATTCTTGGAATCAAGCTGGCGCGCAACCATGGCCACCAGCCTGCCCTGTTGGCCGGGCTGATGACAGCCAAGGCCGATATTCTGGTCAGCCTTGACGCGGATTTGCAGGATGATCTTTCGGCGGTGGCGCAGATGATTGCCGATTATCGCCAAGGCTCGGAGATCGTGTTCGGGGTGCGTGCCTCTCGCAAGGCCGATACATGGTTCAAGCGCCGCAGCGCCGGGCTGTATTATGCCCTGATGAAACGGCTCGGGGTGGATCTGATCCATGATCATGCCGATTTCCGGCTGATGAGCCGCAAAGCCGTCGAGACCCTGCGCGCCTATCAGGAGGTCAATCTTTTCCTGCGCGGCATGGTGAAAAGCATGGGGTTTACCACCAGCGTGGTTGAATATGACCGTGCCCCGCGCATGGCGGGGGAAAGCAAATATCCGGTGCGCAAGATGCTGGCGCTGGCGACCGAGGGCATCACCTCGTTTTCGGTGCAGCCGCTGCGCTATGTGGCCTGGGCGGGGTTTGTCATCGCCATATTCAGCTTTTTATATGTCGGCTATGCGGTAGGGGCGCGCCTGATGGGCATCACCGTATCGGGCTGGGCCTCGATTGTGGCCTCGATCTATATGCTTGGCGGCATCCAGCTGATCGCGCTGGGCATCATTGGCGAATATCTCGGCAAAGTGTATCTCGAAACCAAGCGCCGCCCGCAATTCATCATAGAGACCACCACCCAAGAGGCTGAAAAATGAAATGGCCCCTGATCGGTTTTATCGGGGTAAGCGCCGCGCTGCTCCTGCCGATCCTGCTCCATCCGCATTTACCGCTGGTGGACCTGCCCAATCACATCGCCCGTCTTTATATCGCCGCCAACCCCGATACCGCGCTTGGCCAATATTACGACTACACCCTCGGCCTGACCCCCAATAGCGCGGTGGATTGGCTCTGGCTCGGGCTTGGCCGATATTTCTGGAGCGCCGAGGGCTTTGTCAATTTCATGATCGGGTTTTATGTGGTGTCGTTTCTGGCGTCGCTTATGGCGCTGTCGCGGGTGCTGCATGGGCGCTGGAGCCTCTGGCCGCTGGCTGGCGGATTGCTGGTCTATAACGAGGTGTTTTTCTGGGGGTTCCAGAATTATCTCGTCACCGTGCCTTTTGCAATTTTCGCGCTGGCGCTATGGCTGGCGCTGGAGGGGCGCGGCCATGCGCTGCGGATCGCGATTTTCACCCCGATCGCGCTGCTGCTCTATTATATGCACCCTTTCGGCTTTGCCCTCTTCATGTTCACCACCTTTGGCCGCGAGCTTCACCGCGTGGTATTGGCGGGGCGGGCATGGGCAAAAACCCTCTTGGCAAACGCCGCCCTTGCACTGCCGTTTTTGCTGCCGCTGGGCATTCAGCTGATCGCCAGCCGCCAGAACCCCGAAAACCTGTTTGGCAACATCACCCGCTATGGCAGCCTTTCCCAGCGCCTTGAGGCCCTGACCTCGCCCTTTACCGTCATCACCGGCGATAGCGCAACGCTGCAAATCTCGGGCTATCTGATCCTCTATCTGTTTATCGCGCTGCTGGTTTTCGCAAGGCGGCGCATAGGGTCAAGGCTGCGGATGAATGCCAAGCTGGCCGGCCCGCTCTGGATGCTGCTGCTGGTATCCGCAATCATTCCGGCCAATCTGAACGGGGTGGCCTTTGTGCAGATCCGTTTTCCGTTCGTCGTTCTGGCGCTTTTCATCGCGGCCACAAGCTGGGTGGGCTTGAAGCCAAAATTCGCCGCCGCTCTCCTCATCGGGCTGGCCAGCCTTGGCCTGTTTCGCGTCATTCTGATCGAAGGCCTGGTGGCACGCCATAGCCAGGAAATCGAACAACTGGCCACGGTGCTTGAAGCCGTGCCAGCGGGGGCGCTCCTGCTGCCCGTTACCGCCCGCCCCAATGGGGCAGACCAACGTCGCTGGCACATTCAGGCTTACGGGGTGCCCATCGCCAATGCCTTTGTGCCCACGCTTTTTCTGGGTGCCCATGCCCTGAGCCTGAAGCCCCAATGGCAGGACCGCGCCCTGGCGCAGGGGTTCAGCCTTTCATGGCAAACCCTGCGTAATCCGCCGCCACCCGATCCGCGCCAAAGCGCGCTGAACAACCTGACCCTGCTGCAAAACTGGCAACAGAAATTCACCCATCTGCTGGTGCTTACCCCCCTGCCCGAAGGCGCGCTGGAAGGCTATCCGCTAGGGCTGATCCGGCAAGAGGGCGGTATCAGCCTTTATAAAATAAAGCCTTAATGCTCGGATCCCAGCCTTCCGGTTCTGACATCGTAATCCACCGCCACGCGGTAATGGGGGTCGTCTTCGGTATCCACCATAAGCTGGCCGGCATTGCTGAGCAGCTTGTGACAATCCGGCGTTAGATGGCGCAGTTGCAACCGCTTGCCGGCAGCCTGATATTTCGCCGCCACCGCCTCGATCGCTTGCAGCGCCGAATGGTCCACCACGCGCGACCCCATGAAATCCAGAATAACCGTTTCGGGATCCTCCTCGGGGTTGAACAGCTCGATAAAGCTGCCCGCCGAGCCAAAAAACAACGGGCCTTCGATCTCGTATACCCGCGCGCCGATCTCGCTTTCGGACGGGCGCACCGTGGCGCGAATGCGCGAAGCGGCGTTCCACGAATAAACCAGCGCCGAGACGATCACACCAACGATCACCGCCACCGCCAGATCCTCGGCCACCGTTACCGCCGTTACCAGCAGGATCACCAGCGCATCCGAGCGCGGCACCCGCTTGAGCAGCTTGAAGCTCTGCCATGCAAAGGTGCCAATGACGACCATAAA
>JALSHK010000394.1 GCA_026982275.1 Paracoccaceae bacterium
AACCTCTAGGAGTCAGCCGGTTGAGCCGCTCGAGCGCCCCGCCGGAAAGCTCCATTACAGGCTGGCCGGTCGGCAGGTTTCGCACCGCCATTTCCTTCCAGGCCACCCCCATGCGAAGGCCGGTGCCCAAAGCCTTGGAGCAGGCTTCCTTGGCGGCCCATCTTTTAGCGTAGGTTTCTACGGTTGCAGCACGGTATTCCGCTGTATTCTTTTCGGTTTCAGAAAACACTCTTTGCACGAATCGAACACCAAATCGCTTGATTACGCCCTCGATCCGCTCAATACTTACCATATCCGAACCAATACCTAGGATCATGCCACCGTCACGCCGCTGGTCTCCTGCCGCGCCTCATCCATCAAGGCCCGCATACGCCGGATCGCTGAATCAAGGCCGGAGAAAATCGCCTCGCCGATCAGAAAATGGCCGATATTCAGCTCCACCAACTCGGGCAATGCCGCCACCGGCTTTACCGTATCATAGGTCAACCCGTGGCCGGCATGAACCTCCAGCCCCAGATCCAGCGCCAGCGCCGACATTTCCTGCAATTTGATAAATTCCTCATCCCGATCATAGAAGCGCCCCTCGGCATGGGCATCGCAATAAGCACCGGTATGCAGCTCCACCACAGGCGCACCGATACGGGCGGCGGCTTCGATCTGCCGCCGGTCCGCAGCGATAAAAATGGATACCCGGCAACCCGCCTCGCGCAGGGGGGCGATAAAATGCGCGATCCGGTTTTCCTCGCGCGCCACCTCAAGCCCGCCCTCTGTCGTCCGCTCTTCGCGCTTTTCCGGCACGATACACACCGCATGCGGCTTATGGCGCAAGGCGATCTGTTGCATTTCATCGGTAGCTGCCATTTCGAAATTCAGCGGAATATCAATGACATCCAGAATATTCTCGATATCGTTATCGGTAATATGCCGGCGATCTTCACGCAGATGCGCCGTGATGCCGTCAGCACCGGCCGCTTGTGCCAGACTGGCAGCACGGGTAGGGTCCGGGGTGTCGCCACCGCGGGCATTCCGAACGGTCGCGACATGGTCGATATTTACGCCCAGGCGTAGGCGAGGCGAGGTGTTCATCGGGCTTCCTTTCTGGCTTTGTGCCAATACAAGCTATGCCGAACAGGCTATTTTGTCAGCCCTCGGAAGCTTTTTTCTTTTTTTTTGCAAGTTTTTTGCGCCGAATTCGCTGATAGGCAATAATCAGGGGCTTTGATATATAAAAGGCAATGGTCCCGAAAAACGCTCCAAGGACTAATCCCCCAATCAGATAGGGCAGCATGATTTCAGAGAAAAAATTGCCCAACCCGTCCACACCTTTGGGCGGCGCACCGAATATCGCCTTGAACGAATGCCAAATCGTGCGAAAAGCCTCGCGAAAGGCGCGCCCTACATTTCGTAAATCATGCTCTTTCAGGTCCCGCCCAAGAATCCAGTTTCCGAGATTCAGCGCAAACCCGATTATAAACGGAAAGGAAAGAGGATTCCCGACAAGCGTGCCCGCAACCGCCGCAATTATATTTGCCCGCAGCATTTTGGCCATCAGCATCGCCAGAATGATATGAAAGCCGAAAAATGGCGAAAACGAGGCAAAAACCCCGAAAGCAATACCTCGTGCGATGCGGGTCGGAGAATCGGGC
>JALSHK010000395.1 GCA_026982275.1 Paracoccaceae bacterium
ATTATTTCAGCCTATTGCGTGCTGCGCTCGGGCGAAGCTTTGCTCAAGGGGCGAAGTGTGGCCAGCTCGGGAGCGGTGCATTGAGCAATTTTGATTTGGGGCTATGGTCCTTTGTGGTGGTTTTGGCGTTGATTTTTTTGCGCATGCCGATCGGGCTTTCGATGTTGATCGTGGGCATTGGCGGCAATGCGCTGGTGATCGGCAATTTCGATATGATTTCCGGCCTGATGAAAAACCTCACCTATGGCCAGTTTTCCTCCTATTCTCTCTCCATCGTGCCGCTGTTTTTGCTGATGGGGCAGTTTGCGACCCTTGGCGGGATGTCCACCTCGCTGTTCAAGGCCGCCGAGGCGTTTTTGGGGCATAAAAAAGGCGGGGTGGCGATGGCCTCTGTCGGGGCTTGCGCGGGGTTTGGCGCGATTTGCGGCTCATCTTTGGCAACGGCGGCCACCATGGGGCAGGTGGCGCTGCCCGAATTGCGGCGCTATGGCTATTCCGGGGCGCTTTCCACCGGCACATTGGCGGCGGGGGGCACGCTGGGAATATTGATCCCGCCTTCGGTTATTCTGGTGATCTATGCAATATTGGCCGAGCAGAATGTGGCCAAGCTTTTTGTGGCGGCTTTTGTTCCGGGCTTTCTGGCGATGCTGGGCTATATGCTGGCCATCGCGCTCTATGTGCGAATATTCCCGAATTCCGGCGGGGTGCGCGAGGCGGTGCCCTATCGTGAGCGCTTTATTGCGCTGCGCGCGGTGTGGCCGGTGCTGGTGGTGTTTGTTGTGGTGATTGGCGGGATATATCAGGCGCTATTCACCCCTACCCAGGGGGCAGCGGTCGGGGCTTTTGGCACGGGGCTTATTGCATGGATGAATGGCGGGCTTACATGGCGAACGCTTTTAGGGGCCTTCAAGGGCACGGCGATGACCACCGGAATGATCTTCCTGATCGTGCTTGGCGCGACGGTTTATAACGGCTTTCTGGCGCTCACCCAGGTGCCGCAAGAGGTGGCGGGCTTTGTCGGGGCGCAGGGCTATAATCCGTGGATGGTGCTGACAATTGTGCTGGTGGCCTATCTGCTATTCGGCTGTATCATGGATAGTCTTTCGATGATCCTGCTGACAGTGCCGATCTTTTTTCCGATCATGATACAGCTTGATTTTGGCATGAGCCAGGAGGATTTCGGCCTGTGGTTCGGCATTCTGGTGCTGATTGTGGTAGAGGTCGGGTTGATCACGCCGCCGGTAGGCATGAACCTTTTTGTCATCAATACCCTTAGTCGCGATATTCCGATATCCGAAACCTTCAAGGGGGTTCTGCCCTTTGTCATTACCGATCTGCTGCGTGTGGTGGTGCTGGTTCTGTTTCCTTCGATCACGCTTTATGCGGTTTGGGAGCTGTTTTAGCCGGCACCCGATATTTTTTCCATGCCTGAACGGGGCGGGATAGCGCATATATTGCGGGTATAGATTTGATTTTGTGCATAAATTCGGTTTTGGCTCCGATATGCACCGCCGGTTTGTGGATATCTGTTAAGTATAATTGCACATTTTACTATGAATTATGGAAATTTTGATCTAATATTTAGGCGTAGAGTTGTTTTTTGAGTGATCGCCAATGTCTGGCGGAAGTTAAGAGTATCG
>JALSHK010000396.1 GCA_026982275.1 Paracoccaceae bacterium
GGATATTGCTGGCCTCCTCAAAGGGCGCGGTTGTGGTGGGCGTAGGCGTTAATCTTGTGGCAGCGCCGCATCCGGCAGACCTGTCCGAGCAGGCACTGGCCCCGATTTCCCTGCATGAAGTGCTGCGCAGCCCGCCCTGTGCCGAAGCCTTTCTTGAGTTGTTGGCCAACGCTTTCCTGAAATACGAGCGCCAAATGCGCAGCTATGGTTTTGCCCCTATCCGCGAAGCGTGGCTGTGCAAAGCCGCGCGCATCGGCGAGCTTATCCATGCCCGCTTGCCAGAGACGACGCTTTCCGGCACATTTGAAACCATTGATGAAACCGGCGCCCTGGTGCTGGGCACAGCGGCTGGCCCGCGCGTGCTCCCTGCGGCCGAGGTGTTTTTCTGAAAGGAGCGCCCTTATGTTGCTCGCAATAGATGTCGGCAATACAAACGCGGTTTTCGCCGTGCATGACGGTGAAAAATTTCTCGCCGAGTTTCGCTGCTCGACCGACCACACCCGCACGGCGGATGAATATTTTGTCTGGCTGAAGCACTTGATGAATCATGAGGGCATAGATGCCAAGATCAACGAGGTCATCATCTCCTCCACCGTGCCGCGCGTGGTCTATAATCTGCGGGTGCTGGCGGATCGATATTTCAACTGCCGCCCGATGGTGGTGGGCAAGCCGGAGGTGGATATCGGCACGCCGCCCCGCGTGGACCCTAGCACCGGCGTCGGGCCGGATCGGCTGGTGAACTGTGTGGCGGGCTATGATCGCTATGGCGGCAATCTGATTATCGTCGATTTCGGCACCGCCACCACCTTTGATGTGGCTGATCATGATGGCGCTTATGTGGGCGGGGTGATCGCGCCCGGGGTGAATATCTCGATGGAGGCGTTTCACCATGCGGCGGCGGCTTTGCCCCATGTGGATGTCTCTCGGCCCGACAAGGTTGTGGGCACCAATACCGTTGGCTGCATGCAATCCGGCATTTTTTGGGGTTACATTGGGCTGGTGGAAGGCATATGTAAGCGTATCTCCGAGGAACGCGGGCAAAAGATGAAAATCATTGCCACTGGCGGCCTCTCGACCTTATTTGCGCAAGGCACCGAGGTATTTGACCATCTCGATACGGATTTGACCGTGCACGGATTGGTGCTGATTGCGAGCTTGAATAGAAAGAAAACATAATGGCTAAGAAAAAAGACAGATTGATTTACCTGCCCCTTGGTGGCGCGGGCGAAATCGGCATGAACATGTATCTTTACGGATACGGCCCCAAGGGCAGCGAGAAATTTATATTGGTAGATGTGGGCGTGACCTTCCCCGATATGGAAAGCAGCCCCGGCGTGGATCTGATCATGGCGGACCCTGCCTATATCACCGCCCGCGCCGATAGGCTGGAGGCGATTTTTATCACCCACGCCCATGAAGACCATATCGGCGCGCTTGGCCTGCTTTACCCGCAGCTGCAAGCGCCGATCTATTGCCGCGCCTTCACCGCCGCCATCGGGCGCAATAAAATGGAGCGTCTGGGCGCGGATTCCAGCGCGATCAAAGAGGTCGGCATGTGGCCCGAAACCGTGGAGGCCGGCCCGTTTACCGTTGGCTTTGCCCCGATTTCGCATTCCATCCCCGAGGCCTCGGCGCTGGTGATTGATACCCCAGCGGGGCGGATATTCCACTCCGGTGATTTCAAAATCGATCCGGATCCGCAGGTCGGCGAGGCGTTTGACCCCGAGCTGATGAAAGAGATCGGCAAGGGCGGCATCAAGGCGTTTGTTTGTGATAGCACCAATGTGTTTAACCACCATCCGGGGCGCTCGGAAGCCAGCCTGCCAAGCGCGATTACCGAGATGATGGCCCATGCTTCCGGCATGGTGGTCGCCACGACCTTTGCTTCCAATGTGGCGCGGCTGAAAACGCTGGCGCAGGCGGCTGTGGATGCGGGCCGCGAGGTGGTTATGGTCGGGCGCGCGATGAATGTAATGACCCAGACCGCGATGAGCACGGGGGTGCTTACGGATTTCCCCCCCGTGATCAGCATTGAGGATGCCAAGGGCAAGCCGCGCGACAAGCTGATGGTTTTGGCCACCGGCTCGCAAGGCGAGCGCCGTGCGGCCAGTGCGCAGCTGGCAGTTGGCAAATATCAGGGCATGGAGCTGAAAGCGGGCGATACCTTCCTGTTTTCCTCCAAAACCATTCCGGGCAATGAAATCGGTGTGGGCCGCATCCACAACCAGCTCGCCGAAAAAGGCGTGGTGGTGGTGGCCGAGGATGATCGCTATCACGTATCGGGCCACGCAAACCGCCCGGATCTGGACCGGCTGCAAACCTTGCTCAACCCCGAACTGGTGATCCCTATGCATGGCGAATACCGGCACCTGCGCGAGCATGCGGAGCTGGCCGAGGCCAATGGTCGAAAAGCCATAATTGCGCCAAACGGGGTGATGGTGGACCTGACGAATGAAGCCAAGGTGGCTGAGCATATCGATACGGGCCGCACCTATCTGGACGGCACCGTGCTGATTGGCGCGATGGACGGCATTGTGCGCCAGCGGCTGCAATTTGCCATGCGCGGCCATGTGGTGGTGTCGGTGATGATCGACGAGGATAACCGCATGAGTGATGGTGTCTGGGCCGAGGGCCACGGTCTGCCCGAGCCAAAGCATGGTAGCTTGGACGAAAAGCTGGAAGCGGCGATGAACCGCGATCTGGAAAAAGCCAAGCGGGGCGCGCTGGGGGATGATGAGACCATAGAAAAAATCGTGGTGCAGGCCTGCAATCGGGTCTGTAAAAAGGCGATTGGCAAAAAGCCGGTTGTTACGGTTTTGATCAACCGGATGGTGGCATAAAAAACGGGGGGCCTTGCCCCCCGCTTTCGTTTTGCCGGGATAAATCCCATTTTATATTTAGATACCCTGCAGGGCGGGAATTATCCCGCCACTATTCCGAACTCGGCGCGGGCGCGGTAATGCGCGCGCGCTTTTTTGGTTTATCTGCAGGGGCTTGAGCGGGGGGTTCCTCTGCTTTGGGCGCGGTTTCAGCCGGAGCGGCTTCGGCCTTGGCCTTGCGTGGTTTGCGCTTGGGTTTTTCGGGTTTACCCTCGGCTTCTGCGGCGGCCTTATCGGCCTCGATCTGTGCTTTGGTCCGGCGCTTGCGTTTCGGCTTGGGTTTTTCCGCAGGGGCGGCTTCGGCAATTGCTGGCTCTGGGGTGGCGGTTTCTGCCTCTGCCACAGCCTGTGGCTCGGCCTCGGGTGCCGGAGCTTTGGCACGGGCGCGCGAGCGCTTTGGTTTTTCTTCGACCGTTTCTTCGGAGGTGTCAGCGGGTGCAACCTCTGCTGCTGCCTTGGCTGATTTGCGACGTTTGCGTTTGGGCTTGTCCCCGGCGGCGGGGGTTGAAATTTCCGTTGTGACATCTGTATTTTCGGTGATTTCGAGCGGCCCGGATATGGTTTCGGGAGTTTGCTCGGGCTTTGGCTCTTTCGCTTCCGGCTTTTCCTCCCGCATTGGCAGGAATTCGCGGGTCAGGAAATCCGGCATATGGTCGCCCATGCCCACGGGACCGCGACGATTACCTTGCCGGCTATCATTTCGGCGATCATTGCGCCGGTTGCCGTTTTGACGGTTATTTTCGCGCCGTGACTGTTCTCTTTGCTCTTCGCGATCTTTTCGCGGCGCCCGCTCGCGTCTTGGCTTTTCTGCCGACTCAGCTACGGGGGCAGCTTCGGCCTTGATTGGCTCGGGTTTGGATTGTTCGGGTTTGGATTGTTCGGGGCGGGATTTGGTTAGCGGGTTTTCCATCCGGTCGATCTTGTTTTCCACCAGCTCTTCAATCGCATCCAGATGCTTTTTATTTACCGGCAAACAGAGCGTAATCGCCTTGCCCAGCAGCCCCGCGCGGCCGGTGCGGCCAATGCGATGCACATAATCTTCGGCATGGATCGGCACATCAAAATTAAACACATGCGAAACAGCAGGGATATCCAGCCCGCGCGCGGCCACATCGGATGCGACCAGGAATTTCAATGTGCCTTCGCGAAAATCGTTCAGGATGCGCATGCGGGTGCTTTGATCCAGATCGCCATGTATCGGATTGGCATCCAGCCCGTGCTTTTTCAGCGATTTGGCAACGATATCGACATCAACCTTGCGATTGCAAAAGATAATTGCGTTTTTCAGGGCCTCCCCTTCTGCAACAATCAGGGCGCGCAGCAGATCGCGCTTTTCCTTGGCGGCGCGGTCTTTGCGGCTCGGGGTGTGTTCGCAAACGACCTGGGTAATGTTTTCCGAAGTGGTCGCGGCGCGGGCCACTTCAACACGCACGGGGTTATGCAGGAATTCTTCAGTGATCCGCGTGATTTCAGGCGCCATCGTGGCCGAGAAGAACAGCGTTTGGCGGGTGAAGGGCGTGAGCTTGAAAATACGCTCGAGATCGGGGATGAAGCCCATATCCAGCATCCGGTCGGCTTCGTCCACCACCATCACCTGCACGCCGGTCAGCATCAGCTTGCCGCGCTCATGGTGGTCCAGCAGCCGGCCCGGGGTGGCGATCAGCACATCGACCCCGCGATCGATCAGCTTGTCCTGATCCTTGAACGAAACGCCACCGATCAGCAGCGCCATGCTTAGCTTGTGGTATTTGCCGTAATTCTCGAAATTCTCGGCCACCTGCGCCGCCAGCTCACGGGTGGGGCAGAGGATCAGCGAGCGCGGCATGCGTGCGCGGGCGCGGCCCTTGGCCAGAATGGTAATCATCGGCAGGGTGAAAGAGGCGGTCTTTCCGGTGCCGGTCTGGGCGATGCCCAGCACATCCTTGCCCATAAGCGCATGCGGGATGGCCTCGGCCTGAATAGGGGTCGGGGTTTCGTATCCGGTTTCGGCTACGGCTTTCAGAACCTTTTCGTCAAGGTTCAAATCACTGAATTTGGTCATATTTATCCGATTGAAGCGGCAGTTAAAGGTGCCGCTAAACAAACGCGGCCAAAGGCACCGAATTGTGCCTCTATCAATATCGCTTTGTTAGACTTATCTGTGGCACAGGTCAATCTTATATGGCTGATCTTGGCCAATTCAGGCGCATTTTCGGGTTTTACTACCAGACCGGACACGCTATATCAGCGCAAACCACGAAAGAGAGCCGATGACCGAACAATCTCCCAAGCCCTATAAGGGGTTAGAATACCTGAAAGTGAGTCAGGTGAAGCACTGGACCGACAAAACATTCTCCTTCACCTGCGCGCGGCCGCAAAGCTTCCGCTTCCGCTCGGGGGAATTTGCCATGATCGGATTGCCCAACGGGGATAAAGCGCTGCTGCGGGCCTATTCGATTGCCTCGCCAAACTGGGCTGACGAGCTGGAATTCTATTCCATCAAGGTTGCCGATGGTCCGCTGACATCTCGTTTGCAGCATCTGAAGGTCGGGGATGAAATCCTGATTCGGCCCAAGCCGGTGGGCACATTGGTGCATGATGCGCTGGTCCCGGGCAAACGGCTGCTGATGTTTTCCACCGGCACCGGCATTGCGCCCTTTGCCAGCGTGATGCGAGATCCCGAAACCTATGACAAGTTCGACGAGGTGATTTTAACGCAAACCTGCCGCGAGGTGAAAGAGCTGGATTACGGCAAAAGCCTGATGGCCGAAATCGAATCAGACGAGCTGTTACAAGAGGTGGTGGGGGACAAGCTGCGCCTTATCTGCACTACCACCCGCGAGCAAAGCCCGGAAATGGGCCGGATGACAGACTGGCTGGCAGATGGCCGTTTCGAGGCCGCCACCGGCGCGGCCTTGAACCCCGATACCGATCGGGTGATGATCTGCGGCTCTATGGAAATGCTGGCCGAGCATAAAGAGATATGCCAAGCCGCAGGGCTGGTTGAAGGCTCCAACAGCGAGCCGGGCCAGTTTGTGATTGAAAAGGCCTTTGTCGATTAGCGCGGCAGGGTGGGGCTACACCCCGCCACCATCGGGGCATTACCCTTTTGCCGCGGCCTCGGCTGCGGTGCGCTCTGCCTGCACCCCGCGCTCGCGATCAGACCATGTGGATTTGATATAGGCCCAAATATCGTTGATATTTTCATCCGATAGCAGGCCTTCAAAGGCTGGCATGCCACTATTGAAACCGGTCACGCCGCGCGCGGCCATCGTCGCTGCGCCGCCAAATTTGGTATATTCAAACAGCATGTCGTCATCATGATGCCATGTATGGCCTTCGGCGTTATGGGGCGGAGCAGGCATGCTGCCATCCGCATTCTGGATGCGCCAGTTTTCCTGCCCTTCCAGATTGGCCCCGTGGCAGGCAGCACAGCTATTGGCATACAGGATTTGCCCGCGAATTTGGGATTCGATCAGTGGATCGGGCTTCATGAAGCTGAGGCTGAACAGATAGGCGGCCCCGATTCCAATAATTACAGCGAAGGCGAAAAATACTTTCATGTGGAGACCTTTACCCAAGTTATCATTCCGGCTGCCTGATGGGATAGCATATGACAGTGAAAAACCCAATCCCCGGGGTTGCTGGCGATAAAGGCTATTTCGCGCCGCTCCTGCCGCTCTATCAGGATGGTGTCGCGCAGGGGACCAAAGCTGCCATCGGCAAAAACCTCCTGAAAATGCATGCCGTGCAGGTGCATGGCATGGGCAAAAGCAGTATCGTTAATGATCGGGATGCGCAGGATTTCTCCGAGCTTTACCTCGGCCAGGGCTTCATCCGGTAATCCGGCCACGCCGTTCAATGTCCATATCTGGCCATTCTGTATTAGCTCTTCCGCCGACATCTGCTTGCCCTTGTATATGCCGGTTTCCAGCCCGCCCATCGCCCCGCCTTCCATATTCAGCGGTGCGGTCCTGGCCCCCTCCAGCGAGGTGAGCCGCACAATCGGATTGGCGGGCAGGGCGGGGATATTCCCGCGCGGTGCAAGGCTGGCTTGCCCCGTGATCTTCAGGCTGGCCAGCGCGATATTCTGCTCGCGGCCAATAAAGCCGATCATCGCCTCTTCGCCCGCTTCGCCGGTGATATCCACAATCACATCGGCACGCTGCGCCGGGCCAAGGGTGAGCATTTCGGCAGGGGTCGGCTCGTCCAGCGGCATGCCGTCCAGCGCCACGACCATGCCTTCCATCCCGACCATTGCCAGCCGCATCACGCGGTCTGTGGCCACGCAGATAAAGCGCAAGCGCAGCCGCTGGTTTTGCTTCACCTCGGTGAGCGCGGGATTAAGGCTGGCCTTGAGGAAATTCCCCAGCCTTCCTGCATGGGACCAATCATGGATCTGGCTGAAATCAGGGTCGATCTGGGCGTCTTGGCCCAGCCGCCAGTCATCCACCACCACGGTGATATCGTGATCCACCTCGGGCGGGTTATCCTCCTCCACGATCAGGGCACCATATAGCCCGCGCGAGATCTGCTCGGTGGTGTTATAATGGGAATGATACCAATAGGTGCCCGCATCGGGCACTTCGAAATCATATAGAAATTCCCCTCCGGGTTGCACCGCGTCCTGCGTCACACCGGGCACCCCGTCCATGGCGTTTTCGATGCGGATACCGTGCCAGTGGATCGTGGTCGGCTCTTCTAGCGAATTGACCAGTCTGCGCGCAATGCGTGCCCCCTGGGCTACGCGGATTTCGGGGCCGGGGACGCCACCGTTATAGCCCCAAATCTGCGTATCCGGATATTCATCCGACACCAGAGACACCGCGCCGGGGCGGGCCTCAAGCAATTCCTCATCCTCGCGGGCAAAGCTGATTTTGGGCAAAACCGCCAGCGCCGAAGCGCTAGCCAGTAAAGATCGCCGGGTGAGATTCATGATGGGTCGCTCCGCTAGTTAGGCATTTTAGCAAAGCTATGCCGAGCATAGGCCGGTTTCAATGATTTCTGTCAAAGAAAAGGCTCAGGTCTGCATTTCCTTGGTGGCGGTCAGATTCAGATCAGGGTAATCGCGCTCCACCCGGTCGATATCCCATTGTAATCGCGTGAGAAATACCGGGTCACCGTCATGGTCGGTCGCGCATTGCCCCTTGTTCGCATTCACGAAATTGTCAACCGCGCCCTGATCGCCATTGATCCAGCGGGCGGATTGATATTGCGTGGCCTCAAAGCGTACCGGTAGCCCGTATTCCAGTTCGATCCGGCTGGCCAGCACCTCGAATTGCAAGGCCCCCACCACGCCGACAATCCAGCCGGAACCGATCATCGGCTTGAAAACCTTGCTCGCGCCTTCTTCGGCAAATTGCATGAGCGCCTTTTCCAGATGCTTGGATTTAAGCGGGTCCAGCGCGCGAACGCTTTGCAAAAGCTCCGGCGCAAAGCTCGGAATGCCGGTGAAGCGGATGGCCTCGCCCTCGGTCAGGCTATCGCCGATGCGCAGCTGGCCATGATTGGGAATCCCCATAATATCACCGGCCCACGCATCCTCGGCCAGCTCGCGATCATTGGCGAGGAAAAGCACGGGATTGGAAATCGCCATCTGCTTGCCAGAGCGAATATGCTTGAGCTTCATGCCGCGCTTGAAATGCCCCGAGCAGAGCCGCACAAAGGCCACGCGGTCGCGGTGCTTGGGGTCCATATTCGCCTGAACCTTGAAGACAAAGCCGGAAACCTTTGATTCAGCGGGAGAAATATTTCTCGGCGTGCCGGGTCGCATTTGCGGTTCGGGGCCGTAATTCGCAATGCCGTCCATCAACTCCTGCACCCCGAAGGAATTGATCGCCGAGCCAAACCAGATGGGGGTTTGCGTGCCTTCAAGAAAGGCCTCGCGGCTGAAGGCGGGCATCAGCTCGCGCACCATCTCCAGATCCTCGCGCAGCTTTTCCAGCAGCTCGGGGGGCACATGCTCTTCAATAGCCGGATCGTCCAGGCCATTGATTTCAATGCTTTCGGCGACTACATTGCGATCCGCGCGGTCCATTAATTGCAGCCGGTCATTCAGGATATCATAACAGCCGATAAATTCACGGCCCACCCCGATAGGCCATGTGATCGGGGCGACATCGATCGCGAGGTTTTCCTGAATTTCATCGATAATATCAAGGATATCACGACTTTCGCGGTCCATCTTGTTACAAAAGGTCAGGATCGGCAAATCCCTCAGACGGCACACCTCGAACAGTTTCTGGGTCTGGCTCTCCACGCCCTTCGCGCCGTCGATCACCATGATGGCGGCATCTACGGCGGTGAGGGTGCGGTAGGTATCCTCGGAAAAATCCGAGTGGCCGGGGGTATCTACAAGGTTGAACCAGAAGTCCTTGAATTCAAACGACATCGCCGAGGCGGATACCGAAATGCCCCGATCCTTTTCCATCTGCATGAAATCGGAGCGCGAGCGGCGGGCATCGCCCTTGGCCCGCACTTGGCCTGCCATCTGGATCGCGCCGCCAAATAGCAGGAATTTCTCGGTCAGGGTGGTTTTGCCGGCATCGGGGTGCGAGATGATGGCAAAGGTGCGGCGGCGCGCAATTTCGCGCGGAAGGGGGGCGATATCTGTCATGGGGGCGGGTATAGAGGAGGTCGTGCGCGAGGGCAACAACGGGTGCGGCGCGTCAGGCGTGGTATTTGTGGATACGGTTACGTCCGCGCCGCGCTTTAGCCTTTGCGGGCCTTGCCGGTGTAGACCGCCGAGCGAAGCGAGGCCACGCCCAACGGGCGGCGGTTTGTTGCGCCAGCAACAGGACGTCCGGCGGGCGGGAGGGCTTGCTTTGTCCTTGGCGCTCCGAATTGGCTGGGATAGGCTGGGGGAAATGGAATCAGGAGAAAATTATGGATCTGGGTATCAAAGGCAAAACCGCGATTGTTTGTGCGGCATCCAAGGGCTTGGGGCGCGGCTGCGCCGAGGCGCTGGCAGAAGCGGGTGTGGATCTGGTGATCAATGCGCGCAGCCAAGGGCCGCTGGAGCAGGCCGCACAAGAGATTGCCGAGAAATACGGCGTGCAGGTAACCGCCGTGGCGGCGGATATTTCTACCGAAGAAGGCCGCGCCAAGGTTTTGGCGGCGATGCCCAGCCCTGATATTCTGGTGAATAATGCCGGTGGCCCACCTCCGGGCATGTGGCATGATTGGGAGCGCGAGGATTTCATCAAGGCGCTGGATGCCAATATGCTGGCCCCGATTGCCATGATGAAGGCGGTGCTGCCTGCGATGATGGATCGCGGCTGGGGCAGGGTGGTGAATATCACCTCGCAATCGGTGAAATCTCCCATTGCCGTGCTGGGGCTTTCCAATTCGGCCCGCGCGGGGCTGACGGGCTATGTGGGCGGCACCAGCCGGCAGGTGGCGGGCAGCGGTGTGAATATCAACAACCTGTTGCCCGGCATTCATGCCACGGATCGCGCGATCAGCCTTGATCAGGGGGTGGCCAAAGCAGAAGGCATCAGCATGGAGGCGGCCAGGGCGCAGCGCGCGGCGACCATCCCTGCCGGGCGCTATGGCACGGCCGAAGAATTCGGCGCGATGTGTGCGTTTTTATGCTCTGAAAAGGCCGGATTTATTGTCGGGCAAAATATCCTGCTCGATGGGGGTGCGGTGAATGCTACGCTATAGTTTTGTTGCAGAGGGCTTGAATGGCTGAGGATAGAGGCAGGTTTTTGTCGCCCCGCTGGTATGGGCAATTGATGCGCGGGCAGTTTTCGTTCGGGGATACATTTTTTGCCGGCATGTTTGGTCCGGCTTTTGTGCTGGTGCCGGTCGGTTTTTCGATCGCGGCGCTTCTGGCGGTGAGCGCACCGGCTTATATCGAGCTTGCGGTCTTTGTGATGACACTGGTTTATGCGCTGCATTTCACGGCGGTTTTGCCGGCGGTTTTCAAAACCGGCGTGAAGGCCAGAGCGGTAGGCGGCTGGCGGTGGTTCGGCATTTTGCTGGCGATCATTGCTACCGGCGCGCTATGGATTTCGGCCTATAAATTTTACGGCGCCCTTTGAGCGGTTTCAGCCTGAAAGACCAGCTTTTCAACGAGGGCAAGCTTCGCTATCTGGCGGGGCTGTTTGGTAATAGCCTTGATCAGGCGCGCTTTGTGCGCGAGGTGATGGCCAGGCTGCCCGAGCTGGAGCTGAAGGCGCGGATTGCGCATATTTCAGAGGTGCTGGCCGCGCATTTGCCTGATGATTTCTCCGAGGCCGTCAAGGTTATCGAAGCCGCCTTGCCGCCGCCGCTGGACCCGAGCAGGCTGGATGGTGATTTTGGTGATTTCATATTCTCGCCATTGGGGGCTTTTGTCGCCGATCATGGGCTTGAGACACCGGAGCTGGCCTTGCCCCTGCTCAAGGAAATCACCAAACGGTTTTCGGTGGAATTCGATATCCGTCATTTTTTGAATGCCGATCCCGAAGCGGTGATGCAGGTGCTGCATTCATGGGCGGAGGATGAAAATTACCATGTCCGGCGTTTGGTCAGCGAAGGCACGCGGCCGGTTTTGCCCTGGGGGGTGAAGGTGGGTCTTTCGGTGCAGGAGCCGATCGGGCTGCTGGACAAGCTATACCATGACAAAGCGCGCTTTGTGAC
>JALSHK010000397.1 GCA_026982275.1 Paracoccaceae bacterium
CACATTGCAGGTCGGATCACAGTGGCCGGGCACTAGCCGCAGCTTGTCGTTAATTTTCAACACCCCGTCAGGGTCGGCCACCACGCCGTGCTCGTCCGAGCATTTAATGTATTCAACCGCATCATCGCGGCCATAAACCGTGGGCAACCCGCTATCCACCGATTGCGCCTTCAGGCCGGCATCGACAATCGCCTTGTCGGCTTTGGAATGGCTCATCACCGAGGTCAGGATAAACAGCGCGTTTTCCCATTCACCATCATCGATCCGCTTGCCGTCCTTATCCAGAATCCGGCCATAATCCGCATCCATAAAGGCATAGGAGCCACATTGCATTTCGTTAAAAACACCCGAGTTGCCCTCGAAATAATATGAGCCGGTGCCAGCGCCGCCGATGATATCGCATTCCAGTCCCTGGGCATTAAGCGCGGTAACGGCATCGCGCACCATATCAATGGCAATATCGACCTTGGCTTTGCGGTCTTCATACAGGTCCATATGCTGCATCGCGCCCTGATAGGCCTGAATACCGGCGAACTTCAGGTTATCTGCACTATCAATCAGCTTGGCGATATTCACCACGTCTTGGCTGGTGCTAACCCCGCAGCGCCCCGCGCCCACGTCGATTTCCACCAGACATTCCAGCTCGGTGCCGTGCTTTTGCGCCGCCGCAGCCAGATCGGCCACGTTTTCAGGGTCATCCACACATATCAGAATGCGCGCGCCCAGCTTGGGCATGGCGGCCAGCCGGTCGATCTTGGCCGGATCGCGCACCTGGTTTGAAACCATCACGTCCTTAATGCCGCCGCGCACAAAAACCTCGGCCTCCGAGACCTTCTGGCAGCAAACGCCGATTGCCCCGCCAAGGCTTTCCTGCAGCTTCAGCACATCCACCGATTTGTGCATCTTGCCGTGGGCGCGATGGCGCACCCCCATTTTCTTGCATTCATCGCCCATTTTCTTGATGTTGCGATCCAGCGCATCCAGATCAAGGATCAGGCACGGGGTCTGGATATCGGCTTCATCCATGCCGGGCTTGGCCGGAATATCATAGCCCACGTCAAATTCGTCGAGGTTCACTTGTTTGTTCATTTCACTTCTCCATCCATGGCAGGCTGTCTAGATCGACATTGCCACCTGTTATAATTATTCCCACGCGCTTACCCGCGAAGGTTTCCCTGTTTTTGAGAATCGTCGCCAGCGGCACGGCGCTGCTCGGCTCCATCACGATCTTCATCCGCTTCCAGATCAGCTTCATCGCGTCCACGATATCCTGCTCCGAGGCGGTCAGGATATCGGTAACGTGGTTTTGCACAAAATGCCATGTGAGATCTTTGAGCGGCACTTTCAAGCCGTCGGCCACGGTTTCGGGCGCATCATCGGCAATGATATGCCCGGCGCGAAAGCTGCGCGCCGCGTCATCGGCCATTTCCGGCTCGGCAGCATATATCTTCACGCCTGGCGCAAGGCTGGAAAGCGTCAGGCAGGTGCCCGAAATCATGCCGCCCCCGCCAATCGGGGCCACCACCGCATCGAGGTTTTCCACCTGCTCGATCAGCTCGGCGCTACAGGTTGCCTGCCCCGCGATCACCCGTGGATCATTATAGGGATGCACAAATTCCGCCCCCGTTTCGGCCTCGAC
>JALSHK010000398.1 GCA_026982275.1 Paracoccaceae bacterium
TCGGCAAAACCCTCGCTATCAAAGCGCGCCTCGCCAAAAGGCTCGATTACAAACTTCGTGAGGTTCATCGAGCCAAGGCAGCAGCAGCCATGATCGGGGATCGGAATCTCGCCGCAGGGGTTTGTCGCCTCGATCACCTCGCAATAATGCAGATTGTTTTCGGCATTTATCCGATCCAGAAACAGCACCCCCGGCTCGGCGGCGGCGTAGGTGTTGCGCATGATTTCTTGCCACATATCCCGCGCGCGGATGGTTTTATAAACCCAAAGGCCATCCCCGTTTTGCACGGCCTCGGCAAAGGGTTCAGCCTTATGCACAAGCTTGAAATCCGCATCGGCATCCACCGCCTGCATAAAGGCATCAGACACCCCGACCGAAATATTGAAATTGCTGAGCTGCCCCTTGCTGCGCTTGGCCGAAATAAACTCCTCGATGTCGGGGTGGTCCACCCGCAGCACCCCCATTTGCGCCCCACGCCGCGCGCCCGCACTCTCGACCGTGGCGCAAGATTGGTTAAAAACGTGCATATAGGAGACGGGACCGGAGGCCGAGCTATCGGTGCCCGCCACCTTGGCCCCGCGCGGGCGAATGCTCGAAAAATCATAGCCCACGCCGCCGCCCCGGCGCATGGTTTCGGCCGCTTGGCGCAAGGCATGGTAAATGCCGACCTTGCCATCCACCGTGGAAGACACGCTATCGCCCACCGGCTGCACAAAACAATTGATCAGGGTGGCGGATTTTATATCCGCCCCCGCCGCCGAATTCACCCGCCCGCCCGGAATGAACCCGCGCTCCAATGCGCTTTGGAATTCTGCGCTCGAGGCCCCTGCATCCCCCTTTGCCAAGGCCCGCGCCACGCGGGCGCGAATAGCCGCCACCATCGCCTCGCCGCCCAGCTCTTTTTCATCGCCCTTGGCGTATTTTTCGCGCAACACATCCACCGAAATGCTCTGCCACGGGTCATTTGAAAGCGGGGCGGTATCGGGCATCGGCAATTCTCCTTTTGGCGCGGGAAAACAGCCTAGGCCGAAGCCGGAATTTTTTCAACTGCAAAGCCGAAAACCGCGTGACGCGGGGAAGGCTTAAGCATAGGTTAACCCCATGAGCAAATTGCACCTGATAAAACTGAGCGTCGGCTCTGAAAGCGTGGCGACCCAGGCCGAATGGCAAGCGGCACGGCTGGCCGAATCCGGCACCCTGCGCCACATTACCCGCATGTGGCCCAAGCGCGAGGCCGAGCTGCTGGAGGGCGGGTCTGTCTTTTGGGTAATCAAGGGCATGGTGCAATCCTGTCAGCGGATTTTGCGGCTCGACGAGGTGATTGGCGAAGATGGCATCCGGCGCTGCGGCATGGTGCTGGAACCGCAGATTTATCATACCAGCCCCCAGCCGAGGCGGCCGTTTCAGGGCTGGCGATACCTTAAGCCCGAAGATGCGCCCGAAATCGGCGCGCCCTATAAAGCCGGAGAAGAGGCCCTGCCCCTGGCGCTGCAAGCCGAACTGGCCGCGCTCGGGGTGCTTTAGCGGCGTCAGGAATGCTCTTCGCGGGCAATTTCGGCCAAGGCCCGATTATAGGCCTTGAGCGCATCCACATAAAACAAGGCCCCCAGCAGCCCGGGCGGGC
>JALSHK010000399.1 GCA_026982275.1 Paracoccaceae bacterium
GCCAGATCCGGAAGCCGAAATCGCACAAGCTTGCGAAGGCGAGGATTGCCCCGCGCAGGAAGAAGCTTCGGTAATGCCAGAGGAAGCCGCACCCTCCGACGAGGCAAGCGCAGAGGCTGCGAACGAGGGAAACCCGGAATATGTAGCGCTACAGCGGCAGATGATTGTGCCGATTGTCAGCGATGATCAGGTGATTTCGCTGGTCGTCATGTCGCTTTCGATTGAGGTGCAGGCGGGGTTTGCCAATGATGTATATGATCGTGAACCCAAATTGCGGGACGCTTTTCTGCAAGTGCTGTTTCGCCACGCCAATACTGGTGGATTTAATGGTGATTTCACATCTGGCGAAAAGATGTCTGACCTGAGGCGTGCCTTGAATGGTGCCGCCGCACAGGTGCTGGGTCCGGTTTCGATTCAGGTGCTGGTAACGGATATCTTGCGCCAGGCCACATAATAGATGCTGCGATGTGGCGGCCTTCTTCTCGCAAAATACTCCGGGGTGAATTCGCTTGCGAAGAGGGGCAAAGCCCCTGCCGAGCCAAAGGCGAGGCCATGCCCGACGGGGCGGGTTGAATTGCGCAGCAAATCGACGCGAACCGGCGTGAGCATACGGTTGGTCACAAGCCGGACTCTTGGGAAAGACCAAGCGCATCAAGTTCTGCTTCTACCTCGTCCAGATACGCTTCGGGAAAAATGCCGAACCCTTCCATCCACAGGCTGGCGGCCCGCAAGGCGTTTGGTTCGAGCTGACAAATCTTTTCCCGCCCCTGTTTGATCTGGCGCACCAGCCCTGCGCGGGTCAGCACTTGCAGATGCTTGGAGACTGCCGCGAGTGACATCTCATAGGTTTCGGCCACCTGCTTTACCGTCAGATCCTGCTCCAGCAGCTGACTGAGGATCGCACGGCGGGTCTGGTCTGCCAGCGCGGCAAAGGTGATATCGAGCGGGTTTTTGGGAAAATCAACCATATTGTTGACTATCATATGGCGGGTAGAATGGTCAACCAGATGGTATATTGTTCAAGCGGGTCATGCCCGAAAAAAAATTTGCCCCAGCCTGTGCAAGGGTGTCGCATGTTGCAAAAAAAATTAGCAATAACAGTATGTTGCGAGAATTACAGCGCTATAAAGCAATTCTTGACTTGGCGGGTTTCCACCCATAATGTGCGCTCAAATCCCGCGCATGGGGAATCTTGTGCTGCATATGGAGGGGCGAGGCGCGATGAGCGAAAATCCTGACCCTGACCGCCTTAAGGCCTTGGCTGAAAAGCTGAAGGCTGTGCAGGTGGAGCCGGAGCGCAAGAAGCACAATAGCGGGAAATTCGGCGGGGCTGGCCCGGCATGGCAAATGATAGTCGAGCTCACAACGGGCATGGCGATCGGGGTCATACTGGGCTTGGCGCTGGACAGCTGGACAGGGCTGGCACCCTTGTTTGTGGTTGTGTTTACATTGCTGGGCTTTGCGGCTGGCGTGCGGGTGATGATCCAAACGGCTGCGGTGCATCAGAAAAAGGTCGACGCTGCGGCGTTGGAGAAGAAACAAAAGCCCTGACCGGGGCGTGTGAAGGACAGAAGGATATATCGTGGCTGAACATGCTATTGAAGGTGCTGTAGAGGAAGGCGC
>JALSHK010000400.1 GCA_026982275.1 Paracoccaceae bacterium
CGCCTTTCAGCTGGTAGACACTTTGCAGGTCTTGGCGGCTGGCCTGCTGCGCGGGCTAAAAGACACCCGCGTGCCGATGCAAATCGCGCTGTTTTCCTATTGGATCATCGGCGTCCCCGCCGCCTATCTGTTGTCGCAATATACTACAATCGGTGCGCTTGGAATTTGGCTCGGCCTCGCCCTTGGCCTTACGGTCGCCAGCGCGCTGGGCATGTGGCGCTATATCTGGCGGACAAAGCTGGGGCTGATCTAGCTTCTTATCTGCAAAATACTCCGGGGTGAATGGCCCATCGGGCCAGAGGGGCCGCGCCCCTGAACAGGCCTAACCAGAGGGGCCGCGCCCCTAATGCGCCTCCGCCCAGCTATGCCCAATGCCCGCATCCACCACCAGCGGCACGCTGATCTTCACAGCCGGCTCCGCCGCGCCCTCCATTTTGCCCCGCACCACGGCAATGGTTTCTTCCACCGCCGCGTTCTCCACCTCGAATATCAATTCATCATGCACCTGTAGCAGCATTTTGGCGGGCAACCCCGCAATCGCCGCTGGCATGCGCACCATGGCGCGCCGGATAATATCGGCCGCCGTCCCCTGAATGGGCGCATTGATCGCCGCGCGCTTGGCAAAGCCCGCATGCGGTCCCTTGGCGCCGATATTGGGCGTGTGGATCCGGCGGCCGAAAAGCGTCTCGACATAGCCCTTTTCCTTGGCCCCGGCCACGGTCGCATCCATATAGGCGCGAATGCCCGGGAAGCGCTCGAAATAGCGGTCAATAAATCCCTGCGCGTCTTTCCGCGGAATGCGAAGGTTTCGCGCCAGCCCAAAGCCGGAGATGCCGTATATCACCCCGAAATTAATCGCCTTGGCCTGCCGCCGGATCTCCGGCGTCATCTCCGCCATCGGCACATCAAACATCTCGCTCGCGGTCATGGCATGAATATCCAGCCCGTCATGAAACGCCTGTTTCAGACTATCAATCCCGGCTATATGCGCCAATATCCGCAGCTCGATCTGGCTATAGTCAAGGCTCACCAGCGTGCAGCCTTCTTCCGCCACAAAAGCCTCGCGAATTCGCCGCCCCGCCTCGGTGCGCACGGGAATATTTTGCAGGTTCGGGTCGGTCGAGGCCAGCCTGCCCGTGGTCGCCCCCGAGATCACATAACTGGTATGCACCCGTCCGGTTTCGGGGTGGATATGCGCCTGCAAAGCATCGGTATAGGTGCTTTTCAGCTTGGCCATGCCGCGCCATTCCAGCACCTTTTCCGGCAGCTCGTGCCCCTCGGCGGCCAAATCCTCCAGAATATCCGCGCCGGTGGCATAAGCGCCGGTTTTGCCTTTTTTCCCCCCTTGCAAGCCCAGCTCGTCAAACAATATTTCCCCGAGCTGCTTGGGCGATGCCACATTGAATTCCCGCCCCGCCAGCGCCTTGATCTCGCCCTCCAGCACCGCCATATCCTGCGCAAAGATATTGGACATCGCGGCCAGCTGCCCGCGATCCACCTTGATGCCGTTCATCTCCATCTCGGCCAAAACCGGCACCAAGGGCCGCTCCAGCGTATAATAAACCGTGCTCATGCCATCATGCACCAAGCGCGGCTTGAACACCTGCCACAAGCGCAGGGT
>JALSHK010000401.1 GCA_026982275.1 Paracoccaceae bacterium
CGCGCGAAACGATATGCAAGCGCCCGCCAACACGGTTCACCGGCCAGACCGCGAGCGAAAAAACCGCAACCAGCGTGAGGGTAATGACCCAGTCAATGCTGAGCATCACCGCCACCGTGGCCAGCAGAATAAGCACCGAGGAAACGCCGGTGAATATTTGCATAACAGATTGGCGCACCAGCAAAATATCGGCGGTAAAGCGGGTGGAAAGCGCGGTGCCGCTTTCGCTTTGCACCTGCGCGAGATCGGCAAAAACCAGCTTTTTATGCATGGCTTTTTGCAAACCCGTCTCGGCGCGCACCAAAGCGCCGTTGGTGCTGACCTGGAAAAGCCACGTGCTGAAGCCTTTGGAGCTGGCCAGAAAGATCATCAATAGCGGCCCCCACCAGATGACATCCTTATCGGCGGCCTGAAAGCCGTCAATGATCCATTGCATCGCCTTGGCATAGCCCGCCGAGGCCAGCGCGCCGCCGATCATGCCGAGAAAACCAAGCAGCAACATGGTGCGATAATGCTTTAGCCAGCCATGCCAAAGCCGCTTATAAGGGTTTATATGCATGTTTATTCGATCTTGTTTCCGCGGCTATCCACATCGCTCCACACGCCCAGCTCATTGCCGCCCGGCTCGGTGAAATGAAAGCGGCGACCCCCGGGGAAGCCTTGAATTTCGCGGCAGATACCCCCGCCAGCGGCCTTGACCTTGGCAAGGGTTTCTTCCAGCCGGTCGCTGAAAAAGATAATGCGCGGGGCGCCAGCCTCGGGGCTGGCCATTTGGTCAGAGCTGAAAAAACCGCCGTTTAGGCCCTCGCCGCTAAAATCGCAATAATCGGGGCCATAATCGGTGAAGGCCCAGCCGAAAGCCTTGGTGAAAAATGCTTTGCTGGCGGCCAGATCAGGACTGTGAAATTCGACGTAATTTATTTTTTCATGCTGGTTCATGGCTGAGGTTCCTCATTTTGAGTGGCGCGGCGCAGGGCCTCGGGTAGGGCTTTTTCCAGCAAATCCATATCCGCTGGCCGCCCTGCCGAGATGCGGATACAGCGGTTTTGTGGCTCCGAAAACGGCATGCGGATAAAGACCCCCAGCCCGCCCAGCGCCTCGACCACCGCCTTGGAAAAATCCGCGCCGCGCCTGCAATCAATGGCGACAAAATTGGTGGCCGAGGGCAGGGGCAGCAGGCCGTTATCCCGGGCGATACCGGCAATTCTGGCTTTGGAAATCGCGATGTTTTCCAGCGTTTGGGCCAGATAATCCCCATCCGCCAGCGCGGCCAGCGCACCGGCTTGCGCGGCGCGGTTCATGCCGAAATGATTGCGCACCTTGTCAAAGGCCCTCACAAAATCCGCATGGGCAATGCCGTAGCCCACCCGCGCGCCGGCCATGCCATAAGCCTTGGAAAAGGTGCGAAAGCGGATCACGCGCGGGTGGCTGATATCCAGCGCCGGCGCGCTGCCTTCGGGCGCGAATTCGATATAGGCTTCATCAAGACAAAGGGTGGCATGATCCGGCAAATCATCGATCATCGCCTGAAGGCGCGCCCCGTCCTGCACCGAGGCCATCGGATTATCGGGATTGGCGATATAGATCAGCTTGGCCTTACATTCGCGGCCCTTGGCCAGCAGCGCCCCGGGGCTTTCGGCATCCGCTTCATAAGGCACCATATGCAGCGCCCCGCCATAGCCGACCACATGGTAATTGAAGGTCGGATAGGCGCCTGCGGTGGTGACGACCGCATCACCGGGCGCAATCAGCAGCCGCACCAGATAGCCCAGCAGCCCGTCTATCCCCTCGCCGATCACGATATTTTCGGGCGAAACCCCGTGTTTTTCGGCCAAAGCCTGCTTGAGATCATGGCTTTCGGGATCGCCGTATTTCCAAATATCCTTGCTGGCCAGCGCCATCGCCTCCAGCGCCTTCGGGGAGGGGCCAAACACATTTTCATTGGCCCCGAGCCGCGAGGCAAAAGCCGCGCCCATCGCCCGCTCGGCGGTTTCAGGCCCCACGAAGGGCACCGTGGCGGGCAGGGAATTGGCGAGATCGGTAAAGCGGGGCTGGGTCATAAATGCCTCATGGATTAATAGAACGCTTGGTTTGGCCTAGCCTATCGGCGGGCAAAAAACAACGCCCGCTAAAGCGCCGCGCCCTTCAGCGCCTTGGCCTCGGCGCGCGAAAGCTGCTCGCCGTTTTTGCGGCTTTGCAGGGCCTCGCGGGCGCGGGCGTATAGGTCGTCCTCCCAGAAGATCAGGCAGCCATTGCAGCCCTTTCCACAGCAGCCATCGGTGCCAACGCGATTGGTCTTGAAGCGGCGCTCGGAGGGGTTTTGGGCCACGGATTCCGCCAGCGCATCGCGGCGTTTTTCATAGGCTGGCTCGTTGCGCTTGCCGCCCACTTCCAGCCCCTGCACAAGCTTGTCGAATTTCACGCGGTTCCATTGCTCGGTGGTCAGGGCTTTTTCCTTGCGCAGCACAGAGTATACCGGAAAGCGTGCTTTCAGATCCTCGATATCCTCATGGTCAAACAGCGCGAATGGCACCACAATTGTCGCCTGCGCCCCGCCATGCACGGCCTCTTTGATCTCGCCCGATACCAGCTCGAATTCATACATCCGCAACAGCACGGTTTCGCGCGAAAGCGGCGAGACAAAATCCAGCACCTCGCCCGCCTCCAGCTTGTTTTTCACCGCCACATGGAAGGCGTCTTCGGTTACTTTCGTAACCACACCGGCATATTCCCACTGCGCCAGCGCCTCGGTTTGCTCGTAATCGTGGGAATAATTGCTCAGCCGCCCGTCATGGAAGGCCAGCGTATAGCCACGGTTGCCCACGCTTTCCAGCTCGCGCATGTATTTATGCGGGGTCCAGTTTTCGGGGTCGGCGTAATAATCATCAATCGCCATGCGGTAGGCCCGCGCCACGATCGCGGCATAATATTCTGATTTCCCGCGCCCCTCGACCTTCAGGCTATCGACGCCGATCCGCAGGTAATCATCCAGCTTGGGCATGATGCAAAGATCGCGCGAATTCAGGATATAGGAGCCGCGCCCGTCTTCCTCGATCGGCATCAGCTCGCCCGGTCGGCAGCCTTCTTCCAGCAGGAATTCAAACATATCGGCATTGTCTTCGTTGATATCCAGCTCCTGGATGGTGCCGTCTTTCATCCGCATCCGCACCTTATAGTTCCAGCGGCAGGAATTGGCGCAATTGCCCTGATTGGCGCCGCGCTCGGACATGAAATTGCTGAGCAGGCAGCGGCCGGAATAGGTCATGCACATGGCGCCATGCACAAAGGCCTCCAGCTTGATATCGGGGCATTTTTCGCGGATTTCCGAAAGCTCGGCAAAGGACACCTCCCGTGCCAGCACCACCAGCTCGGCCCCTTGCGCCTGCCAGAACTTCACGGAAAGCCAGCTTGAGACATTGGCTTGGGTCGAGATATGCAAGGGCAGATCCGGCGCGCGGTCTTTCACGAATTGCAGCACGCCGGGATCAGCGATGATCAGCCCGTCGGGGTTCACCTTGCGCACGGTGTCGATATATTCTTCCAGCTTCGGGATGTCTTTATTGTGGGAAAACAGGTTCAGCGTCAGGTAGGCGCGCTTGCCGTGGGCGTGGCAGAATTCCACCCCTTCCACCACTTCCTCAAGGCTGAACTGGCTTTTGGTGCGCAAGGAAAGATCCGGCGTGCCAAGATACACCGCATCCGCGCCATAAAGGATGGCCATTTTCAGCTTGCGCAGGTTGCCCGCAGGCATAAGAAGTTCGGATCGGTGGGTCATGGCAGGGCCTCGAATAGGAGTAAGCCCCCGCTTTAGCCGATTACCGGAGGTTTTCCAAGCTCAAGCGGGGCTGCCTAAAGACGCAGCCGCAAGATCAGGCCGCTAGCGGCATTGCACCACAATCGAGCGGGTGCTCACGATGCGGCCATCGGGGAGCTTGGCCTGACTGCCGATATTATCGCCACTGCGGCGCGGCACCCCGCCTTTGCGGGCGCAATATGTGGTCAGCCGGGCCATGATTTGCGATTCGCGCACCTGACCGGGGAAATATTGCACCAGTAAAGAGCCTCGTATGTCGCGCAGAATATATATGCCTTCACGATCAGCCGCTTTAGGCAGGATCGGTAACATTGTAGAAACCCTGGAAATATTGTCGGTAAATCCGGGTGCGCATGCTGAAAGGGTAAACACCCCCAGAAACGCTGCTGCAAGAGCCGTTTTCATTCAATCACCTGTTTGTTGCTGCCATTTCGGAATGGGGGGATATTAAATCCGGCACGGTCCGTGTCAAGCCAAGCTTCGCGCTTCGGCCAATTCACGCCCAATCTCGCAATATCCCGCCTGCCCAGACCCCGAGCTTGACACAGGCTGACGGGCTATCCATGCTCGGGTTTTTTAGAGAAAGCCACCCCATGCGTTATATCCTCTGTTTGTTTATCACAGTTTCGTTTTTGGCCCCGGCCCGCGCCACGCCGCCGGAAAGCCTCTCGCTTATGGATCGGGTGATCGGGATCAGCGCCACGCAGGTGTTTATCCTGCGCGAGGTCAGTGATAATCTTGGCCTGTATGCTTACGGCATGCGCGACATCTATCTGGTGGCGAAAAATGCCACAAGCGGCGAGGAGGAGGATATCTGGCCGGTTTATCGGGTATATGCCGCCAATACAGGGGCTAATGGTATTGAGGAAATAAAAGCATTCCCGTTGGAAGCGGCGGTGAACCCCTATGATATTCTGGGCGAGCGGGCGGCAAAATACCTTGGCTACGGTTTTCTGGATCTTGCTTCGGAATACGCGCCAGCCGGCGGGCTGGACGAGGATGCGCTATGGGTAGAGGGAAATAGTCTGGAGAATGCAGATTTGATGGCACAGATCAGCCAATCCCTTGGGTTTACTTCGAGCGCGGTCCGGCCCTATCCGGAATCGGGCTTTCACAGCCGGAATTCTCTCACCCCGCAAGAGATGTTTGCAAGCCCGGAATTCACGCCTGACGATTGCAGCTTTGACGGGGTGATGACGCTTTACCGCGATCCGGCGCCGGATGTTGTGCTGGCCAATATCAGCTGCCTGATTGATGATAGGCTTTCGATCTCTCTGGCGGTGGTGGTGCCAGAATAGCCATTTACGAACCGCTGGAAGTGAAGTCGTAATTATGGCAATAATACCCCGATAACCCGCAACAGAAAGGCCGCCCTATGCCCTGTATTTTATCCATAGACCAAGGCACAACCTCCAGCCGCGGTATTGTATTTGATGCGGATATGAAGCCAATGGCCAGTGCTTCCGAGGAATTTCCCCAGCATTTTCCGCAATCGGGCTGGGTGGAGCATGATCCGGAGGATATCTGGCGCACCTGCCTGAGCACCGCCAGGGCCGCGCTGGCCAAAGCCGGAGTCGATCGGCCCGACGGCATAGGCATCACCAACCAGCGCGAGACCACGATTATATGGGAGCGCGCCAGCGGCAAGCCGATCTATAATGCCATTGTCTGGCAGGACCGCCGCACCGAGGCGGCCTGCGCGGCGCTGCGCGATGCGGGGCATGAGGCGGTGATCGCCGAAAAAACCGGCCTGCGGCTGGATCCGTATTTCTCGGCAACCAAGATCGGCTGGATTCTGGATCATGTGCAAGGCGCGCGCGCGATGGCCGAGGCGGGGGAGCTGGCTTTTGGCACGGTAGACAGCTATCTGATCTGGCGGCTTACGGAAGGGGAATCCCATGTCACGGATGCCACCAATGCCTCGCGCACGATGCTCTATAATATCCATACCGGCGCATGGGATCGCGAGCTTTGCGCGCTATTTGATGTGCCCGAGGCGCTATTGCCCGAAGTGCGGGATTGCGCCGCCGATTTTGGCTCTAGCGCGGCGCTGGGCGCGCCGGTTCTGGGGGTGGCGGGGGATCAGCAGGCCGCCACCATCGGGCAGGCCTGCTTTGCGCCCGGGATGATGAAAAGCACCTATGGCACCGGCTGTTTTGCCTTGCTGAACACGGGCGATACGCCGGTGAAATCCCGCAATCGTTTGTTGACTACGATTGCCTATCAGCTGGATGGCCAGCCGAGCTATGCGCTGGAAGGCTCGATTTTCATTGCCGGTGCGGTGGTGCAATGGCTGCGCGACGGGCTGGGGCTGATCAAGCATGCCTCCGAGACGCAGGCCCTGGCCGAGGCCGCAGATCCGGAACAGCAGCTTTATCTGGTGCCGGCTTTTACCGGCCTTGGCGCGCCTTATTGGGATGCCAATTGCCGGGGCGCGATTTTTGGCCTGACCCGCAATTCCGGCCCAGCCGAATTTGCCAAGGCGGCGCTGGAAAGCGTGGCCTATCAAACGCGGGATCTGGTGGAGGCGATGCGCGGCGATTGGGGCGATGCGGGCAAAACCGTGCTGCGGGTGGATGGGGGCATGTGTGCCAATGACTGGGCGATGCAGGCGCTGGCCGATATGCTGGGGGCCGAGGTGGACCGGCCACAGGTGCTGGAAAGCACAGCTTTGGGCGCGGCCTGGCTGGCGGGGATGCGCGCGGGGATATATCCGGATATGCAGGGCTTCGCCAAGGGCTGGGCGCTGGAGCGGCGCTTTGGCCCGACCAAGCCGGAAAGCTGGCGCGAAGGAAAATATGCAGGCTGGAAGGATGCGGTCTCTCGCACCTTGAGCAAGCCCTAAGCGCTCCATACGCCCTGCGGGCGGCTTTTTCATCAAAGATAAAAAATGCGTGTGCGACGCGGTGGCGGCGCGTTTAATGTTGCATCCGGCTGTAATGCGGCATCCGCGCCGCGCGGTGTGGCTTGAGCGCGGCGCGGGTGCGGCCTGTCGGCGGGGTGCAGCGCTAAACGCGCCGCCACCGGCCTATCGGTTGGTGCCCAGTATCAGGTCCAGAATGGTTCGCCGTGGTCGCCCGTCTCTTGGTCTTGTGCGCTCTACCACTGGCGCGATTTCTTCCGGTGGCAGGATCATCGGCAGCGGGCGCGGGGTGCGGCCCTCGTGCACGCGCTGCATGGTTTCCTTCCATATCTGCGCCGGCAGCCCCCCGCCCGTTACCCCGACCAAGGGCGTATTGTCATCATTGCCCATCCACACCCCCGCCACAAAATCGGCGGTGAAGCCAAGGAACCAAGCGTCTTTTGCCCCTTGGGTGGTGCCGGTTTTGCCGCCCATCTGCCAGCCCTCGATCTGCGCGCGCTGCCCCGAGCCGGTTTCGACCACCTGATTAAGCATATAGAGCAGGTATCCATCCGCCAATTCACTCAAAATCTGCCGCCCTTGGCTGGGGCGACCGACGGGGAACGGGCGGGTGCCGTCCAGCAGGGTCAGATCCAGCATGCCGAAGGGCTTGCTAAGCCGCCCGCCATTGAGAAACCCCGCATAGGCGCCGGTCATTTCCAGCAGGCTGACCTCGGAAACTCCCAGCGCCAGCGCCGGGCCAGTGGCGATCTCGGAGGTGATGCCGAAATCCATCGCCATCGCCCGCACCCGCTCGCGGCCCACCTCTTCGGATACCCGCACCGCAATGGTATTGATCGAGCGCGCCATGGCTTGGGTCAGGGTCATCTCGCCCATAAAATCCCGATTATAGTTCTTCGGGCTCCACGGGCCGGAGCCGGGGATGTCTATGGTCAGGGGCGCATCTTCTACCATCGTGTTTGGCGTCCAGCCCGCTTCCAGTGCGGCGGCGTAAACGAAGGGCTTGAAGGAGGAGCCGGTCTGGCGCAGGGCCTGCGTGGCGCGGTTGAAATAATCGCCCTCGATATTGCGCCCGCCCACCACCGCGCGCACCGCCCCGTCGGGCGACATCACCACAATCGCCGCCTGTGCCCTTGAACCTTCCGAAACCCGCGTGGCAAACACATTGGCCAGCGCCTCTTCCGCCGCGCGCTGGATTGCAGGATCAAAGGTGGTGAGGATTTCCACATCCTCGGCGGTATCGCGGGTGAAGGCCTGCAGCACCTCGTCGCCATTCATGGTCATGACCCAATCGGCAAAATCCCCGCCAATCAGGGCTTTTGCGGTGGTAGAGAGCGTGGCGGGGGCGGCGCGGGCGATCTCGGCTTCGATGCGGGTCAAATATCCCTGCTCCTGCATCAGCCCGATCACGACCGAGGCCCGCCCCTGCGCGCGCTCCAGATTTCGGGTCGGGGCGAAATAGCTGGGGGCGGTCAGCAGGCCCGCCAGCATTGCGGATTCAGACGGGGTTAGATCTCGTGCGGATTTGGCGAAATAGCGCTGGGCGGCGGCCTCGAAGCCGTAAGCCCCTGCGCCCAGATAGGCGCGATTCAGATAGATGCTCAGAATATCGTCTTTGGAATATTTCAGCTCCATGGCAAATGAATACGGCACTTCCTGAATTTTGCGCCACATGGATTGGCGGCGGCACTCGGCTTCGGTTTTGCCGGTCTCGCCAAGGCACAGCAATTTGGCCACCTGCTGGGTGATGGTCGAGCCGCCATTGCCCGAAAGCGGGCCGCGGCCTTCGCTCAGGTTGATGCGGATCGCGCCGGCAATGCCGCGCGGGCTGATGCCGAAATGGGAATAAAACCGGCGATCCTCGGTGGCGACTACCGCGTTTTTCAGAAAGGGCGATACGGTTTGCGCCCTCAAGGAGCCGTCAAATTGCTCGCCCCGCCACGCAAAAATATTGCCGTAGCGATCCAGCAGCCGCACCGAGCCGCGGGCGCGGCCATCCAGCTGCGCTTCCATGGGCGGCAGCCGGATATAATAATAGCCGGTCCAGGCCGCCAGCCCCGCGCCGCCCAGCAAGGCCCCGCGCCAGCTGAACCACCAGATTACCCTAATCAGGCTGCGAAAAAACCAGCGCAGCGCGCGGATCAGGATATTGCCTTTTTTGACCGGCTTTTTTTTCATCGGCTTTTTCTTACCACGAGTAGCCGGCTTGGCGGCCTTGTGGCTTTGGGTCCTGGCCGATTGTTTTGCTGGCTTGCGGCCGGGTTTCTTTGCAGGTTTTTTGCCGGATTCCGGCACAGCCCGATCGGCCCGCGAGGCGACCAGAGGTGGCGGCACAGGCGCGGTTTTGGCCCGCTTTGTAGCGGGGGGCGTTTTTTTCTCGGCCATGCAGGCTGCCTGTATACTTGCTCTTGTTTCGGCAATTCTAGCGAATCTTCTCGCGATTGTAGAGCGCTGATTCTACCATCGGCACATATTCGCCTTTTATGATGTGCTATATTATTGGGCAATGTTGGTATGAAGCCTAAAAAATAGGCAAATACCGCGAATATCGCAGATATAATGCTCCAATTCGCTTCCTTTTTAGCCAGTTTGCCGCAAAAGCTGGGGTAACAGGTGCCTGCCGCACCCAAACCGCTATCAAGGATAGGAGCGAATATGAAACTGATTATTGCCGCCATCAAACCGTTCAAGCTCGAGGAGGTGCGTGAAGCCCTGACCGAGATTGGCGTGCAGGGGCTGATGGTCTCTGAAATCAAGGGCTATGGCCGCCAGGCCGGCCATACCGAGATATATCGCGGGGCCGAATATGTAGTGAATTTTGTGCCCAAGGTGAAGCTGGAAATGGTGGTGGCCGCCGATATCGCCGAGCAGGTGGTCGAGACGCTGGCCGCCACCGCCAAAACCGGCTCGATCGGGGATGGCAAGGTATTTGTGCTGGATGTGGAAAGCGCGCTGCGCGTGCGCACCGGCGAAACCGGCGAAGACGCTATTTAATTTCAAGAACGAGGGAAAACCATGTTTAAGCTAACAAAAACGACCGGCGTGATCGCAGCGATGCTGCTGGCTACGCCTGCCTTGGCGCAGGAAGCCGCGCCGCAAATACCCGATGAAATCGGCTTTATTCTCAATACCTTCATGTTCCTTGTGATGGGTTTTTTGGTGATGTGGATGGGCGCGGGCTTTTCGATGCTCGAAGCGGGGCTGGTGCGCTCCAAAAACGTGACCATGCAGCTGACCAAGAATATCGGCCTCGTGGGGATTGCCTCGATCATGTATTATCTGGTGGGCTATAATCTGATGTATCCCGGCGATGCTTGGACGGTGGATGGCATTATCGGTGCCTTCGCTACCACGGCACTGGAGCCGGTTGGCGTGGGCGCTGCCGATGTGGATCTGACCTATGCTTCGGTTGGCTCGGATTTCTTTTTCCAGCTGATGTTTGCGGCGGCGACGGCTTCGATTGTGTCGGGCGCGCTGGCGGAGCGGATCAAGCTATGGCCTTTCCTGATTTTTACGGTGCTTCTGGTGGGCGTTATTTACCCCATTCAAGCCAGCTGGAAATGGGGCGGCGGATTCCTTGACGAAGCCGGTTTCCTTGATTTCGCAGGCTCGACCGTGGTGCATTCGGTTGGTGGCTGGGCGGCCTTGGCCGGCGCGATCATCCTCGGGGCGCGCATTGGCAAATATAAAAACGGCAAGGTTATTCCTTTCATGGGCTCCAACTTGCCGCTGGCCACGCTTGGCACATTCATCCTCTGGATGGGGTGGTTCGGGTTTAACGGCGGCTCGCAGCTATATATGAACACCACCGGAAATGTGGCCGATATCAGCCGGATATTCGCCAACACCAATGCAGCGGCGGCAGGTGGAGCCATTGCAGCACTTTTTGTGACGCAATTGCTTTATAAGAAACCGGATCTGACCATGATGCTGAACGGCGCTTTGGCAGGTCTGGTTTCGATCACCGCCGAGCCTTTGACCCCGGGCCTTGGACAGGCTTCGCTGATTGGCGCCATGGGCGGTGTGATCGTGGTGTTTGCGGTGCCATTGCTGGATAAATTCAAAATCGATGATGTGGTTGGCGCGATCCCTGTGCATCTGTTTGCCGGCATCTGGGGCACCATGGCGGTGGCGTTTACCAACTCCGACGCGAGTTTCGTAACGCAGGCATATGGTGTTGTGGTGATCGGCGGGTTTGTATTCTCGATATCTCTGGTATTGTGGATGGTGCTGAAAATGGTGCTGGGCATTCGGGTGAGTGCCGAAGCAGAGATCAGCGGGCTGGATATGAGCGAGCTGGGCATGGAAGCCTATCCCGACTTCACCAACGGCTGATCATTGCCTGAAGATAGCAAAGCCGCCTCTGGAAACGGGGCGGCTTTTTTGTGCCTAGGGCACTTGTGTAGGGGACGGTTGGATACTGGAGTAGGCGGGATTTGGTGGGATTTGATGGGATTTGATGGTTTGGGGTAAGAAAAAAAGGGGTTTTGTGTTTGGGGGTGGGCGCTTGGGGCGCATACTTGGAAACTGGAGCAAAATGGGGATTTAGGGAATATTAACTGTTTTGGGGTCAAAATTGGGCGCAGGGTTAGACAGCCCTGAGAAAACTCTTAGAGGTTCTTAAACGGTTCTTATTTTGGGTGGGCCGGATTGGACCAGATCAGGCG
>JALSHK010000402.1 GCA_026982275.1 Paracoccaceae bacterium
GCCTTTAACCACAACCGGACATCCGGCCGCTAGTGCCGAGGCGGTATCGCCGCCTGCCACAGAAAATGCCAACGGAAAATTCGACGCGCCAAACACCGCTACCGGGCCAACCGGATATTGCATCAGCCGCAAATCCGGGCGCGGCAGCGGGGCGCGTTCAGGCAAGGCAGGGTCGTGGCGCATGTCAAGATATTCGGGGGCTTCGATATGGTCGGCAAAAAGCCGCAACTGCTCGGTGGTGCGTCCGCGCTCGCCTTCGAGCCGCGCTTCGGGCAATCCGGTTTCCCGGACCCCGATATCCGTAATTTCCGCGCCGCGCGCGTCGATTTCTTCCGCAATCCTGCGCAAAAAATTTGCCCGTGTCTGGCGTGAGCTCGAGGCATAAGTGGCATAAGCCTCCTCTGCTGCCTGCACAGCGCTATCGACATGCGCAGGCAGGCCAACAGCAAATTTATCGGCGGCTCCTGTGACGGGTGCATTGGCAAATTCATCAACGCCCCCAATCCATTCCCCTGCGATCAGGTGTTTTCCGTGCAACATGTATTTTCCTTTCAGATCAGGCCGCGGCGGGCCAAATTGGATATCAGATCCCTTATCCCGAAGCACCATTCCGGGCAGTTGCTCGACAGGTCAACCGTATTTTCCAGCTGCCCCAATGCGGCGCAGCGAATAGACACACGGTCACCGCGCTTATGGGTAAAGCCTTCACCAGGCACATCCCGGTCTTGGGTAGGGGCAAACCCCGTGCCCAAAAACAGCATGAACCCGTCGGGGTATTGGTGGTGTCGACCAATGACCTGCTTTACCAGATCCTCAGGGTCCCGGCTGATTTCGGCCATCGACGAGCGCCCTTCAAGCCGATAGCCTTCTGGCCCCTCTATGGTCATGCCCAGCTCCGTGCGGCGTAGATGATCGAGCGTGAAATCAGCATCAAATAGCCTGATAAACGGGCCAATGGCGCAAGATGCGTTATTGTCTTTGGCTTTGGACAATAGCAACGCCGAACGGCCTTCGATATCGCGCAAGTTTACATCATTGCCAAGGCTGGCCCCCACAATCCGGCCCTGCGCCGACACCGCCAATACCAGCTCCGGCTCAGGGTTGTTCCACGTTGAGGACGGATGCAGACCAACTTTGGCACCATGGCCAACCGAGGATAGCACCTGGGCTTTTGAAAACACCTCGGCATCCGGGCCTATTCCCACTTCCAGATATTGGCTCCAAAGCCCCTCGGCGAGCAAGGCCAGCTTAAGCTCCGCCGCTTCAGGCGAGCCTGCGCGCACATCACGTAAGCTGCTACCAACAGTGGACAAAACCCTGTTGCGAATCTCTTCGGCCTTCATTGGGTTGCCAGCGGCTTGCTCCTCGATTACCCGCTCAATCATTGATTTTGCAAAAGTCACACCGCAGGCTTTAACGGGTTGCAAATCACAAGGGGCAAGCAAATAGGGCTGGCCGGTGGTGCCTGCCGGGGTTGCCAACAGGTGATCAAGTTTGCCAATCTCCCGCCCCGTGGCCGTGGCTACATAGGCCGCCGGGTTGTCCATTTCGCAAATATCGCGCACAAGGGGCGCTTTTTTTGAGGTAATATCAAGCACAGCACCATCACGCACGGTAACCACACATGGCCCATTGATCGTCGGGTCCCAGACCCGCCCCAAAAACCGGCCTTCTACAGGCAGTAAACCGGTTTGGGACTGCGGCTGTGCAAATGGCTTATCCGGGGTGGGAGCGCCGAGCCACCTGTTGGCCCAGTGCAGGCCCTCCAGCGTAGTGGAAGCCGGAGAATATTCACAACCTACCCAGCCGGAATAAGTCGTTTTATCAATTTCCTGCAAGATAAAGTCTATGTTAAGTTCGCCGCGATCCGGCTCTGCCCGGCTAGGCGCAGCGGCGATTTGCACATGCCCGATCACGGGGAGCACACTGGTGAAGCGCGCTACAATATCGCCCCCCGCCAGTTGTAGATGAAAAAGGTCAAAAAGAATTTTAAAGTTGGGGGAGCCAACGGTCGATACAAGATCAACCGCCCGTTCCAGAGAGGTAATAAAATAGTGTTTTGCGATCACGGGCGCCAGCGGCTCTATCACAAGGGTGATGCCGTGTTGCTGCGCCTGCTGTGCGGCCCAGCTATAATTTTTTACCGCGGTTTTTAGTTGCTCTGAGCGCGTAATGTTTGGGTCTCGCAGCCCAGCCAGCACATGTATGCACTTTGCCCCCAGCTTTTGGGCAGCCGAAAGGGCGGTATGGATGCTGCGTTTAAATCGCGCGGTTTCTGTGGGCAATGCGGCCAGCCCAAGCTCTCCGGCCTCCTGATTGCCGGGTGATGCATTAAATAGAACCACCTGTAGGTCGCAATCTGATATGGCCTTGGCGAGGGGGTCAATTTGCAAAGGATCGGGAAACCGCAACTCTACAGCAGAAAACCCGGCTTTGGCCGCAGCGGCGGGGCGCTGCAGTATAGGAAGGTCAACAAACATTGTAGAAAGATTGGCGGCGAGTTTTGGCATGTCGTGGCGAATCTCGCTAAGAATTTTGGTATGACAAGATTATGTGATACCATGCTCAATATCAAGCCCTGAAAACCTATAGTCTGTAAAAACATCTGGCATTCTCGCCTGATTTTGGCGATACTCTAGTCTTAACAAAAACTGATAGGTTTCCCCCTCCCATGCCGCGCAAAAAATACCAGGAAATTGCTGAACATTTTGAGCTTCTTATCCTTTCGGGCAAGCTTAAGCCAGGGGACAGGCTGCCTGCGGAGCGCCAGATCATGGCTGAGTTTGATGCGGGGCGTTCCAGTGTGCGTGAGGCTCTGTTTGCGCTCAAAAGACAGGGGCTGCTAACCTCGCCGCCGCGATCGGTTCCACGGGTTTCCACACCGACGGTTGATAGTATTTTCACTGAGCTTGCCGGATCCGTGCGCCACTATCTTAACCGGCCAGAAGGCCTGCGAGAAATGCAGGACGCGCGGGCATTATTCGAGATTGGACTGGCGCGCAGAGCCGCAAAAATTGCCACCCCTGACGATATAACCAAGCTTAAAAAAGCGCTGGACGCAAACGGCGCCGCCAAAGATCTGGAAGCTTTTGTGCAAACGGATGTTGCGTTTCATCTGGCGATCGCTCAAATATCTAAAAACCCGATCTTTGAGGGGCTGAACAGTGCCTATATGGGCTGGCTGCGGGACCAGCGGGTCCGGTCGGCCACAACCGGAATCACGTTTGAAGGGGTGTTTGATCAACATGCCGCCATCTTTGCCGCCATCAAGGCGCATGATCCGGCTGCCGCCGCAGATGCAATGGAGCGGCATCTGGATGATGTGGTAAAGCGGTATTGGGAAGCGGTGCTTGGATAGTCAAAACGCGCCGGGGCGGTCGCGCTTCAAAAATGGCTGCCGCCCACTGGTTGGATCAACCGGCTCAAATTCGGTTTCGGGTAACGGCTGGATGCAAATATCCGACCACTCCACCGGCATGCCCATATGCTGAAACAAACCAAACGAAGCCAACTGATGGCGCGGCAACCCCGCCGGTAATTGGCCGGTATGTTCATCGCAAAGCCAAGTTTCCGGCTCTGGGGTGTTTTCCGGCCAAATGCGAAACCGGACCCGATTGATCTGATCATTGAGCTGCATCTGGTGGCGCACGCGATAAGCCACGCCCCGCTCAATGGAAACGGCGGCGGGCGGGTTAGTGGCAATCGCCCATTCCGTGGGCGCATTTGAATGGTCTCCCCAGGCCAAAAAGCTGCGCGCGCCGCCACTGGGCATGGTCACCGCCATGCCTGCGCTCGACCAGCCAACCTTGATTCCCCGCTTTGGCACCCCCTCGGTCATCCCCGCGTGAAAATCGCTTAACCCCAGCCATTTTGAGTGCTCCGGCTCTAAAAACCGCACGCGATAGGTGGCCTGCTGGCTTTTTCCCGGCGAACCAAGCACCAATAGCGCATCGGGTGCCACGGGGGCTCGTGAGCGGATAAGATTGGCCGGTTTATCCAGATCAAAGGCGCCATTTACCACCTGACCCACCTGTTGAATAGAAGAAAACCCGCTCAGATCGCGAAGATCGAGCTGGTTTGGCAAGGCTGCGGGATCCCAGAGAAAGGAAATTACTTTTGTGGCAGAAACCTTGCCGCAAACGACCTCCAGCTCCAGCCGGTTGGGACCGGCAACAAGCGCCGGAGAGGTGGTCGGAATTTCCACGCAAAATTCTCCAAAATGACGGCAGCGCAATTCTCCCGGGCTGGTTTTGTATCCGTTCAGCCAATCCACGCCCTCATCATGCACCGGCTCAACATAAAACGGCTGCTCAGGGGCGTTATTCAGCCGGTAAACCGCTTTTTCGGGCCGTGATTGCAGATTGTTCACAACACCGGGGATGGTGATATCATCAAGCCGAAAGCGAAATTCCTGCGAAACACCATAAGTCGGGTCAATACGGAGCATAGTTTTCTTTCCTTTTTCGTCTTGAATGAATACACCGAGTATATATGATTTTGGTATGACAAGATTGTCAAGCGCAATGCGGGGAGAGTGAAAATGGCGGGGCAGGTGAACAAAGGAAAAAGATTCAGGTCGCAGGATTGGTTTGACAACCCGGATCATATTGACCTGACGGCGCTCTATCTGGAGCGCTTCATGAACTATGGCATGACCCCGGAAGAGCTGCGCTCGGGCAAACCTATCATTGGCATTGCTCAATCGGGGTCTGATCTTAACCCGTGTAACCGTATCCATTTGGAGCTGGCCAGCCGCGTGCGAGACGGGATTCGCGATGCGGGCGGCATTCCGATTGTTTTTCCCATGCATCCGACCTTTGAAAACTGCAAACGACCAACCGCCGCATTGGACCGAAACCTTGCATACCTTGGTCTGGTCGAGATATTAAACGGGTATCCGATTGATGCGGTGGTGCTAATGACCGGCTGTGACAAATCCACCCCGGCGGCGATCATGGGGGCTTCCACAGTGGATATTCCGGCGATTGTGCTGTCGGGCGGGCCAATGCTGGATGGGTGGCATCAGGGCAAATTGGTCGGCTCGGGAACGGTGATCTGGCAATCGCGGCGAGATCTGGCGGCCGGGCTGATCGACGAAGAAACCTTTCTGGAGCGCGCTTTGGAGAGCGCCCCTTCGCCTGGCCACTGCAACACTATGGGCACAGCATTAACCATGAATTCATTGGCCGAAGCGCTGGGGATGTCTTTAACCGGCTGTGCGGCCATTCCGGCACCCTACAAAGCGCGGGGGCAGATGGCCTATCGCACCGGCCGTCGCATTGTCGAGATGGCATATCTGGACCTTAAACCGTCCGACATCCTGACCCCGGCGGCCATTCGCAATGCTATTGTGACCAATTCCGCGCTTGGTGGCTCTACCAATGCCCAGCCCCATATTGCCGCCATTGCGCGGCATGCGGGCGTGGCTGTCAACCGGCAAGATTGGCAAACATATGGCCTGGATATACCGCTTCTGGCCAATGTCCAGCCTGCCGGAGCCTATTTGGGTGAGCGTTTTCACCGCGCGGGCGGGGTTCCGGCGGTGATGTGGGAGCTACTGGAAGCGGGCAAAATCGACGGCACGGCCCCAACCGTTACAGGAAAGAGCATGGCGGAAAACCTAAAGGGGGGAGCCAGCCTGGACCGTGAGGTGATTTATGCCTATAAAACACCAATCAAAGAGCGCGCGGGGTTTGTTGTGTTGAAGGGAAACCTGTTTGACTTTGCGATCATGAAAACCTCGGTAATCTCTGAAGACTTTCGGCAGCGGTATTTGAGCATCTCGGGAAAAGAGGATATATTCGAAGCCCGTGCCATCGTTTTTGGGGGGTCCGAAGATTATCACGCCCGGATAGAGGATCCCGCGCTGGCAATTGACGAAAGGTCAATTCTGGTCATTCGCGGCTGCGGCCCTATTGGCTGGCCCGGTGCGGCCGAAGTGGTGAATATGCAGCCGCCAGAACACTTGATCCGCAAAGGGATTATGAGCCTGCCAACCCTCGGGGACGGGCGGCAATCCGGCACATCTGACAGCCCCTCGATTTTGCACGCTACGCCTGAAAGTGCGGCAGGCGGCGGTCTGGCCTTGCTTAAAACCGGCGACACCATTCGGATTGACCTGAATGCACAGCGCTGTGACATGCTGGTTGATGCCCCAGAGCTTGCGCGCCGACAAGCGCAAGAGCCGCCGATGGTGCCTGAAAATGAAACCCCGTGGCAGCAGATTTACCGTGAAACCGTTGGGCCATTGGCTGACGGGGCTGTCATCGAAACGGCGCTTGAATATAGAGGCACGGCCCGTAAGCTGCCCCGCCATAACCATTAGCGCCTGTGTCTAATTTCGTCGAACCAAGGCCCCGTATCTGCAAAGGCCTGATCGGCCACCGGCGAATAATCGAGCGCTTCCAGAAACCCATGTGAAGCATCCTCGTAAACAATGCAGGAGACATCCACCCCCGCATTATCCAGCTTTTGAGCCAGAAGGAGGTTTTCGTCGGCCAATACATCTTGCCCCGCCACCGCCATATGCACCGCGGGTAAAGTGCCAAGCTGGTCTTCGCGCATGCGTAACGGGGCGGCGCGCGGGTCTGTCCGGTCTTTTGGGTGCCGGCAATATTGGCTCCAGAAATAGTCCATTTTTTCGGTGGTCAACAGGTTCGGGGGTTTGCCAAACTTTATATATGACGGGCGATCCAATGTGCTGTCAAAAACACCGTAGTTGAGCAAAAGCCCCGCCACCCCGTTGCCACCGGCCTCTATATGCGCTTGCGTGGCGGAAATAGCCAAGTTGGCCCCGCTTGAATCACCGCCAAGCACAATATAATCGACAGCTAAACCATGGCTGGCGTTTTTATCAAGAATCTTATTAATTGCTGATACACAGGCGTTTAAGCTGTCGGGAAATTGCACTTCGGGCGCCAGCGGATAATCCAGCCCCAGAACGGCCCAGTTATTTTGCAATGCATAGCGCCGCATCATCCGGTCATGGGTATCCAGGTCCAGCAAGGTCCATCCGCCGCCATGTAAATAGACCAGTAATGGCAAAGGGCCCTCGCCGGGTGGACGAAACAGCCTCGCCGGCATGCCAAGGCCATAAATTTCAACCATCGGCACCACCGGCCCTGCAAGCGACCAGCCAATACGAGCCGCACGAGAAGCGCGGCGCAGCAGGCTCATTGAAGGGGTCTCGCCAGCCGTTTGGCGCACAGACTCCCCCAGTTTATGCTGAAACCGCGCCAGCTCGGGTTCCAACCCGTCTTGAGAACCGGTACCCGTCCTTTTCCGCAGAAAACCACTCATCCCAAGGCCGCTAATATTTCAGGGTCCATGCCCAGAGATATGCCGGTTTTTCGGATATCGTCCAATGTTTCTCCGGGGAGCAATATACCGGCGGTTTTATACTTGGCTTCAAATTGCCGCTCCATCTCTCCGGGCACCAGCAAGGGCTGCGCAATATCGCGGCGGGAGGAACCATGAATTTGCTGGACAACCTTATCGGCATCCACCCCGAAATCTGCCAGTGCCCGAAAAGCCGCAACGTTAATTACCAGAAAAAACTGCCCATCCTGCCCGGCTATTGGGCCGTCTACCATATTGCCAAGCTCGGTTCCGTATCCGGCACCGGAAAGCAGGGTGGAAAGCATCCCCACCATCATCGCCAAAGCGATACCCTTGTGGCCCCCAGCGGGCTGGATCAGCCCTTCCAAAGCAATGCCGGCATCGGTTGTCGGCTCTCCATTTGCGTCATATGCCCAGCCGGTTGGCAGGGGTAAATCTTTTTGATGATAGACCCTGATTTTGCCATGTGCGGTGGCCCCGAATGCCAGATCCAGAACCACCGGCGGCTCGTTATGCCCGGGCATGGCAATGGAAATCGGGTTCATGCCCACGATTTTATCACGCCCGCCAAGCGGCGCCATGGTTGGCAAAGCGTTGGAGCCAACCATGCCGATCATGCCATTCCCGGCCGCACGCAGCGTATACCAATCCAGGGCGCCGCAATGGTTGGAGCCGCGCAAGGCCACCAATGCCACCCCGGTTTCGCGGGCCATGTCCATGGCCATTTCCATGGCAAAATGCGCCCCGATTTGCCCCATATTGTTGCCACCATCCACAACCGCCGCCGCCCCGTTGCGCGACACCACAAACGGTTTACCGGCGGGGTTAACGCCACCATCCTTAAGCTTGTGAACATAATCCGGAATGCGCAAAACCCCGTGGGAATGCACCCCGCGCAAATCGGCATGAACCAGAGAATCCGCCAGCAGGGCGGCATCACGCTTATGCATGCCGCTGGCTTTGAATATGGCAACGCTTATAGCGGTCAAAGGTTCTGCACCGATGCGCCGATCTGTTTCAGCTGTTGGGTAATCGGCCATTTCCTAAGCCTCCTGTGCAAAATTCATGCGGGCTGTCATGCAACTGGCGGCCGACCGTCAAACAGCGGAAACGCCGAGGCATCCACATCAAAAACCTCTATCTGGCCGAGCGCATGCTCGGTAACATAGAGCCGCGCCTCGCCCTCCGGGCCAAAGGCGACATTTGTAGGCGCGCTACCTTCGGTTTTGAGCCGCTCCACCACCTTGCCCTGGGGCGAGACCACAGCAACAACCCCCTCGCCATATATGGCACACCAAAGCCGGCCATCCGCCGAAAAACCCATCCCGTCCGGACCACGAAACCCACCCGCCCAATTTGGCGAAAGCACATTGGCAAAAAGGCTGCGCCCACCCGCTACGCGCCCGTTTTCCACATCATATCGAAAAATATCGCCGGTAATCATTTCGTTGACATAAAGGCCGCCATCCGGGCCAAAGGCAATGCCGTTGGTAAAGCGAATACCCCGATCAATGACCCGCGCCTGCCGCTGCCCAAGATCTATCTCCCACAGCTTGCCGTCGAAATCAGCGGTTTGCCAATCAGGTCGGGGGGCACCGTCAACCACCCAGTTTTGCATCGTCATGCCGCTATCGGTCATATAAAGCAGCCCGGAATCCGAGAAGCAAAGATCATTCGGCAAGAGAAAATCCCCGGCATCTCCTTTGGTGAGAACGGTTTCCAATGCCCCATCCGAATTTAAATGCAGTAATGCAGGGGGCACGGTTTCGGCGACCCAAATCGCACCATCAGCACCCACACATAACCCATTGGGGCAGCCAGCCGCGGCAAGACTATGGGAGGTTCCATCCGACAACACCCGCGTGATACCAGCGCGCGGCGGGGCCATTTCTACGCAAAGCCAACCCCCTTTCGGGTGCAGGCGGGGCGTTTCTGGTGCCCCGAGACCGGTCGCGAATACAGCCATTTGAAGCTTCCTTATGATGTGGGCGTGGGCGCTTCGGAAGGCAAAAACCCTTGGGCTTTCAGATCATCCCAAAGCGCAGGGGGCACTTCTTGTGTGAAGGCCTCAATGTTATCTGTCACATGCGCGGCCGTGCGCGGCCCCATAAGCACAGATGCTACCGCCGGGTGGTGTAGCGGAAACTGGATCGCGGCGGCCTTCAGGCTGGTGCCGTGGCTTTCACAAATCCGCTTCATAGCCGCGGCCCGGTCTATGATGTCACGCGGGGCGGGCACATAATTGAAGGTCACGTTTTCCGTCCAGCTGCCGATGGCCACCGCCTCGCTGGACACATCGGAAATCGACGCCGGATCCGGATGAGAAAGAATGCCGCTATTGTATACCCCGCCAATGATCAGGGAAATATCGTTTTTCAGGCAGATCGGCAGCAATTCCGGCAGGGCGGACTGGTCGAGCAAAGAATAGCGGCCGGCCAGTAAAAAACAATCAAACGGTGCGCGGCTGGCAAAATCGGCCAGCATTTCCCATTGGTTCATTCCACAGCCGATCGCCCCGATAACCCCTTCATCTTTCAGGTCCGATAACGCCCGGAAAGCACCGTCTATCGCCTCGTCCGGATAAAGATCCGGGTCGTGAATGTGCAGGGTGTCAAAGCGGTCCAGGCCGGTGCGCTTCAAGCTGTCTTCGATTGAGCGGCGCACACCGTCGTGGCTAAAATCAAAATACGGGCGCACGGAATCCGTGCCCTTGTAAAGCTGCTCACCCTCCCAAAGCACCATAACATCTTCGCGCCCGGCAGGGGTGGCAGGATCGGTCGGGTCCAGCAATAGCCGCCCTATTTTGGTGCTGACAAAAATCTCGTCGCGCGGGCGGGATTGCAGGGCATGGCCAACATTGCGCTCGGCATTGCCATAGCCGTAAACCGGCGCCAAATCAAAAAACCGCACGCCGCTTTCAAAAGCGCAGTCTATGGTTTCCACCACCTCTTGTTGCGAGATCGGCTCATATAGCCCCCCAAGCGGGTTGGCGCCAAGGCCAAGGGTCGGTAATCTTAGATTGGTTCGGCCGATCTGGCGGGTTTCTGAGATATCCACGATTTTTCCTGTTACTTTGTTTTGGGCTTCCGGAACGTCTGCCCCAGCTCATTCATCTTTTGCTTTATGAAGCAGCATTACAGGGTCGCAGCACGTTTTTGGCGTTCAGTTCCTGCCCCATAAGCAATGCGCAAATATTTATACCATTTATGGTATGACAAATAGCCTTGATAAGGTCAACAAAATATTGAAATACCGATGCCATATAATTTTTCCCCTCTCATGATATGCGCAAATATCGCACTATCATAGCCGATATATCACTTGACCTGTCTTTATAAATTGCCTCGACTGGTGTAAGGTGTTTCTATAATTTGCGCATAGTTCTGGTCCTACCAAATAAACTTTCTCCCGTAAAAACCCCGAATAAAGCCCGGATAGGATAGTAACCAATGACAGCCCAACCAACAGATGCTCGAAAAACCGGACTAAAAATTGCCTGCATTGGCGAGGCCATGATTGAGCTGTCCTTTAGCGAGGCCGGGTTTTCCCACCCTAAAATCGGCTTTGCCGGGGATGTGTTGAATACGGCGATCTATCTGAAACGTGGCGCGGGGCAACAGGTGGATGTTTCTTTTGTATCTGCCTTGGGGAATGACCGTTTCTCGAATGAAATGTTGAAATTCATTCGCCGCGAAAGCATCCACACCGACGCCATTCTTTCCGATCCGGCGCGGCTTACCGGGCTTTATGCCATAACCAACGAGCCAAACGGGGAGCGCGGCTTTCAATACTGGCGGGATCAATCTGCGGCACGGCATATGTTCAATGGCCCCGACGGCTTGGATTTTTCTCGCTTGGCGGGTTTTGACATATTATACTTTTCCGCCATAACGTTGGCGATTTTACCGGTAGAAACCCGCGCGGCTCTATTAGATTGGGTGGAAGTGGCCAGGCAAAATTCCGGTTGCCGAGTAGCCTTTGATTCCAACTTCCGCCCGCGC
>JALSHK010000403.1 GCA_026982275.1 Paracoccaceae bacterium
GGCTCTGGCTGCCAAAAGCGATAAAGAAGCCGCAATCGATCATCTGCTGGAGCTGTTCAAGCGCGATCGTGAATGGAATGACGGCGCGGCCAAAACCCAGCTGATCAAAATTCTGGATGCTTTGGGCCCACAATCCGAGCTGGCGCAAAAAGGCCGCCGCAAGCTCACCTCGATGTTTTTTGCGTGAGGCCGGCATGAGCCATATCGATCCGAAATTGCTGGAGGCGCTGGTCTGTCCGATCACCCGCGCCACCCTGCGCTATGATGCCGCCAAGCAAGAGCTGGTCTCCAAAGGTGCAGGGCTGGCCTTTCCGATCCGCAACGGTATTCCGGTGATGCTGGTGGACGAGGCGCGGGTGCTGGACTAGCAAAAAGCCCCCGTAAGGCGGGCTTCAGCCCGCCACCGCCCGCGCAAACATATCCGCATCCACATTCCCGCCGGAAGCCACCGCGATCACCGTGTCGCCCTCCAGTGCCTCGCCGTGAAACAGCGCCGCCGCCAAGGCCACCGCGCCCCCCGGCTCGATCACGATTTTCAGACGGGCAAAAGCCATCGCCATCGCCCGCAGCACCTCATCCTCGGATACCACAATCCCCGCCGCGCAATGGGTGCGCATAATCGGAAAGGTGATCTCTCCCACGCTTGGCGTTATAATCGCATCACAAATCGAGCCATCACGCCGGATATTCTCCTCGCGCCTGCCGCTGATCAAGGATCGCGCCGCATCGTCAAAATCTTCGGGCTCCACCGGATGCACCCGCCAGTTTGGCCGCGCTTCCGCAAGCGCCAACGCTATTCCCGAGGTCAGCCCACCACCACCACAAGGCACCAACACCTCAACCTCGGCTATGCTGCACCCAGTAGCGATTTCCAACCCGACAGAAGCCTGTCCGGCAATCACCTGCGGATCATCAAACGGCTTCACCAGCGTCAGCCCGCGCGCCTCGCTTAGCGTAGCGCCGATCGCATCCCGATCCTCGGTGGCGCGGTCATATAGCACCACCTCCGCCCCCAGCGCCTTGGTGTTTTCGATCTTGGAGACCGGCGCATCGGCGGGCATGATGATCACCGCCGAGCCCCCAAGCATTCGGGCCGCCAGCGCCACGCCCTGCGCATGGTTCCCCGAGGAATAGGCAATAACCCCGCGCTTCAGCGTAGCCCCATCCATCGCCGAAAGCGCTGCATAGGCCCCGCGAAATTTGAAGCTGCCCGTGTGTTGCAAGCATTCGGGCTTGATCAAAACCTTGCGCCCCGCGATCTCGTCCAGAAAGGGCGAGGAGAGCAGCGGGGTTTGCCGGATCACCGGTTGAATTCGCCCGTAAGCCGCATGGATCATTTCAAGCCCGATCATGCTGTCTCCAGTAATTCACGAATGATCTCAATCGATTCAGGTTCATCCAGCAGCGGGATATGGCCCCGATTCGGCACCTCGGCAAATAACATATCCGGGCGGCGGGCCTGCATTTTTTCGGCGGTATCCTTGCTTAGCAGATCTGAATTTTCTCCGCGCAGCAGGGCCAGCGGCGTATTGGCCATCAGGTCAAACAGCCCCCAAAGGTCCGGCGCTTCACCCAAAGCCTGCTCGGCCATGGCCGTGCCGATAGCCGGATCATAATTCAGCGAAATTCCCGTATCCGAGACCGCAAACCAGCGCCGCGCCAGCGCCTGCCATTTGGCATCGTCCAGATCGGGAAACGCCGCCGCCATCTCGGCTTTCAGCCCCGCCACCAGCGCGTTCATATCCTTCGCGCGGGGCGGCTTTCCGACATAATCCATGATCTTGCCCATGCCTGCCGGATCCAGCTCGGGGCCGATATCATTCAGCAGCACCCCCGCCAGCCGCCCGGGCGTGGTGGCGGCGAGGATCATGGCATTGAAGCCCCCGCGCGAGGTGCCGATTATCGTCGCCTTTTCCAGCCCGATAAAGTCCATGAACTCCACCACATCGCGGGCTTCCTGCACGATGTTATAGCTTTTGTAATCCGCCGCCCAATCCGAGCCGTTGCGCCCGCGCATGGTCAGCCGGATGATCTGCGCCTCGGCCTGCATGGCGGCAGTCAGCTCGTCAAAATCCTCAAGGCTTCGGGTCAGCCCCGGCAGGCAGAGCAGAGGTTTGCCCGCGCCTTCAATGCGGTAATCCAGGGTCAGCCCGTCGCTGGTGGTAAACGGCTTCATAATGCCGCCGCCAAATCAGGAATGCCGGTTAGATCATCCATCTGGTGTTGTGGTGCGCTTGGCAGCCGGTCCATCGGCTCACCCGCGCGATTCACCCATACCGTATGAAAGCCGTGACGGACGGCATAGGCGGCATCCCAGCCGTTGGAGGACACAAATAATACCTGATCCGGCGCGGTGCTGAAATGCTGGTCCACCAGCGCATAAACGCTTGGGTGGGGCTTGAACACGCCAAGGCTTTCAACGCTCAGCACCGCATCGAGCATATCGCCAATGCCGGCGGATTTCACCGCGCCCGACAGCATATCGGGCGAGCCGTTTGACAGGATGCCGGTATTCATCCCCGCTTCTTTTAGCGCCGCCAGCATGGCGGGCACCTCGGGAAAAGCCGAGAGCTGCCAGTAAAGCGCCAGCAGGCGTTCGCGCAGCTCGGGGCTGGCAAGGCCAGCGGCTTCCAGCGCATAATCCAGCCCGTCTTGTGTGACCTGCCAAAAATCGCAATGGGTGCCGGAGGTGGCGCGCAGCCATGTGTATTGCAGCTGCTTGGCGCGCCAGTCCGCCGCGATCTGCGGCCATTTGGCGGCGAAAGCCTCGCGCCCCGGCTCGGCCGCTGCAATGCGCGCGGCGGCGGCGACATCAAACAACGTGCCGTAAGCGTCAAATATCACGGTAGTGACTGGCATGGTTTTCCCCTTTTTGCGCTAGCGGGGTGGCCCCGCCCTACAGGTTTTCGGCTTGTGGCATGCCGGTCAGATGATAGCCGCCATCGACAAAAATCGTCTCGCCCGTGGTATGCGCGCCGTAATCCGACATCAGATACATCGCGGTGCCGCCCACGCTTTCCAGCGTGGCATTGCTGCGCAGCGGCGCGTTTTCCTCGGTGTGGCGATAGACCTTGCGCGCGCCACCAATGGCCGCACCGGCGAGGGTTTTCATCGGGCCGGGGCTAACGGCATTCACCCGAATACCGTCTTGGCCCAGATCATTGGCCAGATAGCGCACCGTGCTTTCCAGCGCCGCTTTTGCCACCCCCATCACGTTATAATTCGGGATCACCCGCTGGGAGCCAAAATAGGTAAGCGTGATGATCGAGCCGCCATCGGGCATCAGCTTGGCGGCGCGGCGCGATACATCAATCAGGCTAAAGCAGGAAATATCCATAGAATTCAGGAAGTTGGCGCGGCTGGTGCCGATAAACCGGCCATTCAGCTCGTCTTTGTCGGAATAGGCAATGGCATGAACCAGAAAATCGATCTGGCCCCATTCATCCTTCAGCGCCGCAAAAACCGCATCCAGCGACTCTTCGCTTTGCACATCGGCATCCAGCACAAGGCTGGAGCCGACGCTTTCCGCCAAGGGCTTTACCCGCTTGCCAAAAGCCTCGCCCTGATAGGTGAAGGCCAGCTCGGCGCCCTCGGCGGCCAGCGTTTGGGCAATGCCCCATGCGATCGAGCGGTTATTGGCCACGCCCATCACCAGCCCGCGCTTGCCCTTCATCAAATCAGCCATGCCTTACTCCACAAATTTGCTTAACAGCATAGAGCCGTTGGTGCCGCCAAAACCGAAGCTGTTGGTCATAACCGTATCCAGCCCGGCGTTTTCCACCAGCTCGGTGGCAATTTCGCCCGCATCCAGCGCCTCGTCCAGCGTTTCGACATTGATCGAGGGCGCGATGAAATCATCCTTCAGCATCAGCAGGCAAAAGATCGCCTCCAGCGCGCCGGTCGCCCCCTGGGAATGGCCGGTCATGGATTTGGTCGAGCTGATAAGCGGGGTATTGCCACGGCCAAATACGCGGCGCACAGCCTCGACCTCCCCCACATCACCAACGGGGGTGGAGGTGCCATGGGCATTGATATAGCCAACCTTGCGGCCTTCGGGCAGGGTTTCAAGCGCCAGCCGCATAGCGCGCTCGCCGCCTTCGCCAGACGGGGCCACCATATCATGGCCATCCGACGTCGCCGCATAGCCGGTGATCTCGGCATAAATCGTCGCGCCGCGCGCCTTGGCATGCTCCAGCTCTTCCAGCACCAGCATGCCGCCGCCACCGGCAATCACAAAGCCGTCGCGGCCCGCATCAAAGGCGCGGCTCGCCTTTTCGGGGATCTCGTTATATTTGCTGCTCATCGCGCCCATGGCGTCAAACAGGCAGGAAAGCGTCCAGTCCAGCTCCTCGCCGCCGCCGGCAAACATCACATCCTGCTTGCCCATCATGATCTGCTCGGAGGCCGAGCCGATGCAATGCAGGCTGGTGGAGCAAGCGCTGGTGATCGAATAATTTATGCCCTTGATTTTATAGGCGGTGGACAGATTGGCCGACACCGTGGAGGACATGCATTTGGGCACGGCAAACGGCCCGATCCGCTTGGGCGCGCCTTTTTCCAGCACGATCTGGTGCGCGGTGAACATCGCCGAGGTGGATGGCCCGCCAGAACCGGCCACCAAGCCGGTGCGCGGGTTGGAAATATCCGCCTCTGTCAGCCCCGCATCCTTGATCGCCTGATCCATGGCGATATAGGCATAGGCCGCGCCGCGCCCCATAAAGCGCAGGGCGCGCTTGTCTATATGCTCGGCGATATTGATATCCGGCTCGCCCGCGATCTGGCTGCGAAAGCCTCGCGCTGCCATTTCCGCATTGGCTTTTATGCCGGAGCGACCGGCCTTGAGCGAGGCCAGAACCTCCTCCGCACTATTTCCGATCGGGGAAACCACCCCGAGACCAGTGACAACAACACGACGCATCTGTGTTCCTTTCAAAAGGGTATTATTCTTGCGACAGGCCGACCTTGAGGTCGGTCACATCATAACACAATTCACCATCGGCAAACATTTTGCCATTGGCGCGGCCCACCTTCAGGCGGCGGTCAATCACACGGGTGAAATCGATCTCATAGCGCACGAGCTTGGTTTTGGGCGTCACCATGCCGGTGAATTTCACATCCCCCGAGCCGAGCGCCATGCCCTTGCCCTTCATGCCGCGCCAGCCCAGATTAAAGCCGGTAAGCTGCCACATGCCATCAAGGCCAAGGCAGCCCGGCATGATCGGATTGCCCACGAAATGACAGGGGAAAAACCAAAGATCGGGATGGATATCCAGCTCGGCCACCACATGGCCCTGCCCATTGGAGCCACCATCCGCCGAAATCTCGGTGATGCGGTCCATCATCAGCATAGGCGGCAATGGCAATTGCGGGTTTCCAAGCCCGAACATTTCGCCACGGGCGCAAGAAAGCAGGCCTTCATAATCGATGCTGGAAGGGCGGTCAGTCATGGGTATATCTCTCGGTAACAAAGTGAAACTAATGCGTTACCTACACCCTAACATTGGCAAATGCGGCTTCGCAATAGCGCCCTTGGGGTTTGGGCGCATTTGCAAGGCTATGTTACAGTTTTTTATCCGCAGGCCACATGGACGATGGTTCCGGCTGCGGCAATGCCGATATTCAAGCGCGCGCGATCGGCGTCTTTGGTGAAGGCGGTGCCAGGCCGGATAATCCGGGTATTGGCAGGCAGGCTCACACTGGCGAGCGCACTCTCTGGCTGACCGAGCAACCCTTGCAGCCCTTTGGCCCCGCAATTGCCGGAAATCACATTCGGAACCGAAAAAGCAGTGGGAGAATCGGTGGGCTCGATTTGGAATTGCCCCATAGGCAAATTGCACGCCGACACAATAAATGTTGCCGTAATGGCCGCGTAAACTCTCATAATAAATACTCCATGACTACTGGTAAATAAAATTTATAACACAATTTGGAACAAATTGTTAGTATGCTTATAAGGTATCGTTAACGAAATATGGTTTAATGTCGGATTTGCGACATCTATACCGATAAGTTAACCAAGGATTAAGACTTTTCCATCGGTCAACCCGGTGGCGCTTGCCAAGTCGGGCACCCCCTTCGCTAAAGGAATTCGCGCCGATATGTCGGTTTTCCAGCGCCCGTCGGCGAATCTTGCCTGCACACGGGAGATGACCTCTTTTTGCTGTGCGGGTGCGGTGTTTTGCATCCAGCGTGTTAGCCAAAAGCCCTCGATTTTCTTATCCATAAAGATTAGCTGGCCGATTTGGCTCAGCATGGGCGGGGCGGCCCCCATATTGCCATAGCAAATCCAGCGTGCGCCATTGGGCATGGCCGCAAACACCTGCTCTGCACTCTGATCTGCCACCGCATCCAGAAACACCCGTGGTTTCATAGCCCGGCTTGCCTTGGCAAAACGATCGGCAAAATCCGGCGCAGTGATATCCAGCACCGCCGCCGCACCCAGCGCTTCCAGTCCGGCCAGAGCCCCGGCTCGCCGCACCAGAGCAATCGCCTTCAGACCCTGATCCCTGGCCAGGCCGATCATCAGCTTGCCAAGCTGGCTGGTGGCCGCAGAAATAACAAAGGCCTCGCCATCCTTCGCGGCCAGATCCACCATCGCCATCGCCGTGAGCGGATTAACGATTTGCGCCGCGCCATCCGCATCCGAGATATCCTCGCGCAAAGGAATGCAGGTCGCCGCATCCGTCATGGCATATTCCGCCCATGCCCCGGAGCCGCCTTTAGAGACCACAAAAGCCACCCGCAGCCCCAGCAGCTTTTCGGCCCCTGCACCGGCCTGCACCACATCTCCGCAGCCCTCAAAGCCCGCAGGCGCACCCTTGATTCTCGGCTGGCCGTATTCGCCCTTGATGAAATGCAGATCGGACGGGTTGACCGAAGCCATGCGCAGCCTGATCACCACCTGCCCTGCACCGGCCACCGGCACCGGCAGTTCCGCCAGCCGCAAATAGTCTCCCGCGTCCTTTATAGCGGGGCCGGTTGCGCGCCCCGAATAGCCGCCTTCCTTCAATACCAAAGCCAGCATGGCCCACTCCTATTTCATAAAATCCAATAGCGCCGAAAGCACTTCCTCCGGCGCTTCTTCGGGCAAAAAATGCCCGCCAGACACCCCGTGCCCGCGCACATCTTCGGCCACTTCACGCCATGTAGCAAGCACATCATACGCCGCGCCGACAAAACCCGCCGCCCCCCAAAGCGCCAGAAGCGGCATGGGCAGCTTTTCGCTATCCTCCCGATCATGCACCAGATCAATGCCGGCAGAGGCGCGGTAATCCTCGCAGGTGGCATGGATGGTTTCAAGGGTAAAGCAGCGCAGATATTCGGCGCGGGCTTCAGGGGTGATCGCGCCGCCGGTGCGGCCCCATGCGCCCAGCTTTGTTTCCAGATAAAATGCCGGATCCGCCCCGATCATCCGCTCGGGAAAGCCCTTGGGCTGGATCAGGAAAAACCAGTGATAATAGGCGCGGGCGAAATCCATATCGGTGGTTTCATACATGGTGAGCGTGGGCGCAATATCCAGCACTGCCAGCCGCGCCACCGCCGCGGTGTGGTCCCGCGCCAGCCGATGCGCCACCCGCGCGCCGCGATCATGGCCCACCAGATTAAAGCGCTTATGGCCAAGCGCGGCCATCAGCTCGACCATATCCAACGCCATCGCGCGCTTTGAATAGGGGCTATGATCGGCATCGGATTCGGGCTTTGCGCTATCACCATAGCCGCGCAGATCAGGCGCGATAACGGTGAAATTCTCGGCCAGGGCCGGCGCGATTTTATGCCATATTACATGGGTTTGCGGATATCCGTGCAGCAATAGCAAAGGCGGCCCGCTACCGCCTTTGCGCAAAAATATCTCGCTGCCCGAGGTTTGAATGCGCCGGCTTTCAAATCCCGCAAACATCCTAAAGGCTCATGCGGTTTTTGATTAGATCATCCACCACCGAAGGGTCGGCCAAGGTCGAGGTATCGCCCAGCGCGCCGTAATCATCTTCGGCGATTTTGCGCAGAATGCGGCGCATGATCTTGCCGGAGCGGGTTTTGGGCAGGCCCGGCGCCCATTGGATAAGGTCCGGCTTGGCGATCGGGCCGATCTCCTTGCGCACCCAGTTGGATAGCTCGGTCTTCAGATCGTCGGTATATTCTTCGCCGCCCATCAGCGTGACATAAGCATAAATGCCCTGCCCCTTGATCGGGTGCGGAAAGCCCACCACGGCGGCCTCGGAAACCTTGGGATGCGCCACCAGCGCGCTTTCGACCTCGGCCGTGCCCATGCGGTGGCCCGAAACATTGATCACATCATCCACACGGCCAGTGATCCAGTAGTGGCCATCGGCATCGCGCTTGCAGCCGTCACCGGCAAAATAATAGCCTTTGTAATCCGCGAAATAGGCCGATTTGAAGCGCTCTGGATCACCAAACACCGTGCGCATCTGGCTGGGCCAGCTTTCTTTCAGGCACAGCACGCCCTCGGCCACGGTTTCGGTGATTTCAACGCCGGTTTTCGGGTCCAGAATGATCGGCTCGATGCCAAAAAACGGCTGCATCGCCGAGCCGGGCTTGAGCGCATTTACCCCGGGCAGCGGCGTTAGCAATATGCCGCCGGTTTCGGTCTGCCACCATGTATCGACGATCGGGCAATTGCCCTTGCCGACCACATTGAAATACCATTCCCACGCTTCGGGGTTGATCGGCTCGCCCACCGAGCCAAGCGTGCGCAGGCTGCTTAGATCAGAGCCGGTTACGAAATCATCGCCCTTGGCCATCAGCGCGCGAATGGCGGTGGGGGCGGTATAAAAGATATTCACCTTGTGCTTTTCGCAAACCTGCCAGAAGCGGCCCGCATCGGGGTAGGTCGGCACGCCTTCAAACATCAGGGTGGTCGCGCCATTGGCCAGCGGGCCATATACGATATAGCTGTGGCCGGTGACCCAGCCCACATCGGCGGTGCACCAGTAAATATCGCCATCATGGTAATCAAACACATATTGGTGGGTCATGGAGGCATAAAGCAGATAGCCGCCGGTGGAATGCACAACGCCTTTTGGCTTGCCGGTAGAACCCGAGGTATAAAGGATAAACAGCGGATCTTCGGCATTCATCGGCTCGGGCGGGCAATCCGCGCTCGCCTTGGCCATCTGCTCGCCGTAATCATAATCGCGGCCCGCCTTCAGGCCGGTATCCGCGCCGGTGCGCGCCACCACCAGCGTAGGCACATCGCCCGAGATTTCCAGCGCCGCATCGACATTGGCCTTGAGCGGTGTATTGCGCCCGCCGCGCGGGGCCTCATCAGCGGTGACCACCAGCTTGGCGCCGCTATCGACAATGCGAGAGCCAAGGGCCTCTGGGGAAAACCCTGCAAATACAATCGAATGCACCGCGCCGATGCGCGCGCAAGCCAGCATGGCATAGGCCGCCTCGGGGATCATCGGCATATAAAGCACCACGCGGTCGCCCTTGCTTACCCCCAGCGCTTTATAAACATTGGCGAGCTTTGAAACCTTTTCATGCAGCTCTTTATAGGTGATATTGGCATCAACCGACGGATCGTCGCTTTCCCAGATGATCGCGGTTTGATCGCCGCGGGCTTCCAGATGGCGGTCCACGCAATTGGCGCAGACATTCAGCTCGCCATCCTCGAACCACTTGATCGACAGGTTGTCATAATCAAAGCTCGCGTTTTTCACCTTGGTAAAGGGGGTGATCCAGTCCAGCCGCTCGCGGGCCTGCTCGCCCCAGAAGGCATTCGGGTCGGCAATCGAGGCGGTATACATTTCCTTATATTTGGCCGCATCGATATGCGCGCGCGCAACGGTTTTTTCCGATGGCGGATGAATATGCGTTTCAGTCATGGCCTTGATCCTGTTGCTTGATTATATTGCCAGATATTCTTCTCGAAGCTGGGCATTGTCCAGCACCTCTTTTGCGGTGCCGTCAAAAGCCACATTTCCGGTATCGAGGATAACCGCGCGGTCCGCCAGCTTGAGCGCCGCAACCGCATTTTGCTCGACAATAATCGTGGTGATGCCCAGCTCGCGGATTTCCTGAAGTGTGCGCTCGATTTCCTGCACAATCACCGGCGCAAGGCCTTCATAAGGCTCGTCCAGCAAAAGCAGCTTGAGATCGCGGGCCAGCGCGCGGCCAATGGCCAGCATCTGTTGTTCGCCGCCCGAAAGCGTGGTGCCCATCTGCTTGCGCCGCTCTTTAAGCCGCGGGAAAAGATCGAAGATACGCTCCACAGACCAGCCAATAGGCGGAGCGATTTGCGCCAGCTTTATGTTTTCCTCCACCGTCAGACCCTGAATAATCCGGCGGTCTTCGGGCACCAGGCCAATGCCCGCCCGCGCTGCCTGATAGCTTTTCATATTGTGGATCGGCTGATGGTCCAGCCATATTTCACCCTGTTTCAATTCCGGATCCGCCAATCGCGCGATCGTGCGAAGGGTCGAGGTCTTGCCCGCGCCGTTGCGGCCCAGCAGCGCCAGAATCTCGCCTTCGTGGATGTTGAACGACACCCCCTGAACGATATAGCTTTCATCATAATAAGCGTGGATATCATGCACCGACATATAGGCGGGCTTGTTGCTTTTATCGTTCATACCTCTGCCTCCCCGAGATAGGCTTCGCGCACCTTGGGGTGGCCTTTGATTTCTTCCGGCAGCCCTTCGGCAATGATCGCGCCCTGTGCCAGCACCGAAATGGTGGTGGCCAGCGAAAATACCACATGCATATCATGCTCGATAATCACCATGGTGACATTGCGGCTTTCGCTGATATGCTTGAGCAAATCGATGGTGTTGTTGGTATCTGCCCTTGCCATGCCTGCTGTCGGTTCGTCCAGCAACAGGAGCGCCGGCTTCTGCACCAGACACATCGCCATTTCCAGCCGTCGTTTGTCACCTCGTGAAAGCGAGCCGGCCTGCGCGCCGACTTTTTCCTTCATACCCATATCTTCGAGAACCTCTTCGGCTTTTTCCCGAATTTCCAAATCCCGGGCAACACGGGCAAAGGCATTGACCCTGAAAGCGCCATCGCGACGGGCAAGACACGGAATCATCACATTTTCAAACACGCTGAGATCGGTGAAAATCTCCGGAGTCTGGAACACCCGCGCAATGCCGAGCTGGTTGATCTCGTGCGGAGATTTTCCCAATACCGGCTGGCCATTGAATTTAACGCTGCCGGTATCGGGCTTGAGCTTGCCGATCAGGCAATTGAGGAAGGTTGATTTCCCGGCCCCGTTCGGGCCGATCAGGGCATGCACCGAGCCTGTTTCCACATTCAGGTTCACATCGCTGAGCGCCTGCAAGCCGCCAAAGCGCTTGTTTACATTCTGGACTTCA
>JALSHK010000404.1 GCA_026982275.1 Paracoccaceae bacterium
CGGGCTGATGACCCAGAACGATAATTTCAAACTGGTGTTTCAAGAAGGGAAAAACCGTGTTCATCCGTTGGTGGTTCCGCGCCTTATGGCCAATGCCGCCTCAAGCCACCTATCGATGAACCACGGTATTATCGGCCCGGGCTATACCGTCTCGACCGCATGTGCCTCCAGCAACCACGCCATCGGGCAGGCATTTCATATGGTGCGTTCGGGCATGGTGGATGCGGCGCTTACCGGCGGCTCCGAGGCGATGCTGTGCTTTGGCGGGATCAAGGCGTGGGAGGGGTTGCGGGTGATGTCCAGAATCGGCTGCCGCCCGTTTGACAAAAGCCGTGACGGCATGGTGCAAGGCGAGGGCGCGGCGGTATTCGTGCTGGAAACGCTGGAGGCAGCAGAGGCGCGCGGGGCGGAAATACTGGCCGAGATCGCGGGCTTTGCCATGAGTTCGGATGCGGCGGATATCGTCATGCCCAACCGCAAGGGTGCGGTGCAGGCGATGCGGGGCGCGGTGGCGGATGCGGGGCTGGAGCTGTCTGAAATCGGCTATATCAATGCCCATGGCACGGCCACGGCAGCCAATGACCGGGTGGAGTGCGAGGCAATTTATCAGGTGTTTGGCGCGCATGCGGAAAAGCTGCTTGTCTCCTCCACCAAATCCATGCACGGGCATTTGATCGGGGCGACCGGCGCGGTCGAGCTGCTGGCCTGCATTATGGCGCTCAAAGACGGGGTGATCGCGCCCACCATCAACCATAGCGCCCCGGATCCGGAATGCGGGTTGAATTTAGTGCCTAATATCGCCCAGCGTGCCCAGATACCGGCAGCGCTGAGCCATGCTTTTGCTTTTGGCGGGCTAAACGCGGTATTGGCGCTGCGCCCGCCGCCATAATTAGCGGCTCTCCAGATCGGCCAGCGCATCGGTAAAGCCCGCTAGCGGCAATACCGCGCGCACAGCGCTATCGGGCTGGGTGATGGCAAAAATATCGATATTGGCATTTGTGCCGGCCTTGAAATCGTCAACCTGTGCTTCGGTCAGGCCAAAGCGGGAATAGCAGCCTTGCGGATCACACCAGCTATAAGGATATGCTGACGGGGCCGCATCGTCGACATTCAGTGAAAGACCGCGAGGCAAAAGTGTGAGCAAAGGCGATACCATAACAACGCCAACCTTTGCGCTGGAGCCCTCGGGCAGGGCTTGCATGGTTACGCTGACGACATTGTTGCCATCGCCATCCTGCGCGATCTGGAACATCAGACAGTTCGTGCCGTCCGCATCGCATCTTATTTGCCAGCCCTCATGGCGGGCCACAACACCATTGGCCTGATCCTCAAGCTCTTGCGAGGTCGGGAAATTGCTTTCCTGAGCAAAGGCGGCAGTGGCAAAAAAGCTGAAGACGGATAGAGCAGCCGCGAGAATAAGGCGCATAGGGTCAATTCCTTGTAATGTTAATACTTCATGTTGTTGGTGTCAGGAACCGTGCGCCGAGTCAATATATCTATTGGTTTTCGGCAGATTATTGCGCGTTTAGGGGGGTGTTATTCACCTGCTACTTGCGCTAGTTTACAAGATCGGAAACAGGGGGTGCATCTATGGGAAGTGATCGGATATTCATTGGCGGCGCCGGCGAGGATTATACCACAGCCGAGGAAATGTTGCTCAAATACGCCAATCGCCACGGGCTGATTGCAGGCGCTACCGGAACCGGAAAAACCGTGACCCTGCAAATTCTGGCCGAGAGCTTTTCCAAAGCCGGAGTGCCGGTATTCATGGCCGATGTGAAGGGCGATCTTTCGGGCATGGCTGTGGCTGGTTCGCCGACGCATAAATTGCATGAAAAGCTGGTTTCTCGGGCTGAAAAAATCGGCTTCACCAATTACGGTTACGAGGCTTTTCCCGTTACCTTCTGGGATATGTTTGGCGAAAAGGGCCATCCGGTTCGCACCACGATTTCCGAGATGGGACCGCTTTTGCTGGCTCGCCTGCTGGAGCTGACCGAGGCGCAGGAAGGTGTGCTGAATATTGCCTTTCGCATGGCCGACGAGCAATCCCTGCTGCTGCTGGATCTGAAAGATCTGCAATCGCTGCTGGTCTGGCTGGGCGAAAATGCCGACAAGGTCGGCCTGCGCTATGGCAATATCTCCAAGGCCTCGATCGGGGCCATTCAGCGCCGCCTTCTGGTGCTGGAAAACCAGGGCGCGGCGAATTTTTTCGGGGAGCCGGCGCTGAAGCTGGAAGATATGATCGCCACCACCCCCTCGGGGCAGGGCCGGGTCAATATCCTGGCGGCGGACCGGCTGATGGGATCACCCCGTCTTTATGCCACCTTCCTGCTCTGGCTGCTTTCCGAGCTGTTTGAAAACCTGCCCGAGGTTGGAGACCCGGACAAGCCGGAATTTGTTTTCTTTTTTGACGAGGCGCATCTGCTGTTTGATGATGCCCCCAAGGCGCTGCTGGACAAGGTGGAGCAGGTGGCGCGGCTGATCCGCTCCAAGGGGGTGGGGGTGTTTTTTATCACCCAGCAGCCCGATGATGTGCCTTCCGATATTCTGGGCCAGCTTGGCAATCGGGTGCAGCATGCGCTGCGCGCCTATACGCCCCGCGATCAAAAAGCCCTGCGCGCCGCGGCCGAGACCTTCCGCCCCAATCCCCGCTTTGATACCGAAGACGCGATCCGCGATGTGGGCGTGGGCGAGGCCGTGGTTTCCCTGCTGGAGCGCAAAGGCGTGCCCTCGATGGTGGAGCGCACCCTGATCCGCCCGCCATCCTCCCGCCTTGGCCCGTTGACCATGAGCGAACGCAAAGCGATCATGGCAACCTCGGCAATTGGCGCAGCCTATAACGAGCCGGAGGACCGCATCAGCGCCTTTGAAAAGCTCGCCGCGCGGGCAAAAGAGGCCGAAGAACCGGAAGACGGGGAAGAATTTTCCGAGGCGCGCCGGGAATTTTCCTCTGCAAGGCGATATTCGGCGGGCAATGCCTATTCCGCGCGCAAGCCGGTGAAGCGGCGCGGCGATAGCGCGGGAGAGGCTTTTGCCAAATCCTTTTCCCGCTCTTTTGGCAGCAAAATGGGCCGCTCTGTGGCGCGAGGCTTGCTGGGGTCGCTGTTTAAGTCGCGCTAGTTTATTTTGCGCAGCTTGAGCTTGGTCAGGCGGTTGATCTCGCGGCTCAATACCTCGAATCGCACACCTTGAAAGGAAAAAACCTGCCCCTCCGCAGGGATCATCTGCGCTTCCTGGATTACCAGTCCGGCGATGGTGTTGGCCTCCTCGTCGCTCAGGTTCCAGTCGCATTTGCGGTTCAGGTCACGAATCGTGATCGAGCCATCCACGATGATCGATCCATCGGCCTCGCGGCAGATACCGTCTTCTTCCACATCATGTTCGTCGGTAATTTCGCCAACGATTTCTTCCAGAATGTCTTCAAGCGTTATCAGGCCTTGCAGCGAGCCATATTCGTCCACCACCAGCCCGAAATGCACCTTGCGGCGCAGAAATTCGTGCATCTGGTCATCCAGAGATGTGGTTTCGGGTACAAAATACGGCTCCATGGCGATGGCCATGATATCAAAATTCGCAAGGTTTTCCGGCCCGTCTTTCATGAAGCGATCATAAACAGCGCGCAGCAGGTCTTTGGCGTGTATCACACCGATAATATTTTCCGGCTCGTCACGAAAAAGCGGAATACGGGTATGGCTGGATTGCAGGCATTGTTCCAGAATTTTGTCAGAAGGCGTATCGGCATCAATCATTTCTATATCGGAGCGATGCAGCATGATTTCGGCCACCTCTCGCTCTTTCAGGTCCAGTGCGCCCAGCAGCCGGTCGCGGTCCACCTTGGCCACCATGCCCTCGGAATGATGCAGCGATATCGCATCGGCAATTTCCTGATGGGCGGCCAGCACGCTGGAGCCGGGATCGATTCGAACACCGACCAGGCGCAGGATTCCCCGCACCAGAGCCCGCACTACCCGCACCACCGGCGACAGGAAAAACACTATGGGCGTGAGGAATTTTGCAACGCGGGCCGCCGCCGCTTCCGGGTTGGAAATGGCATAGGTTTTGGGTAGCACCTCGGCAAATACCAATACCAGAGCCGTCATCACCAAGGTGGCGACCATGACGCCGTTTGCCCCTGCCAGCAGGGTGAACAGGCTGGTCGCCAACGCCGCCGAAAGGATATTTACCAGATTATTGCCCAGCAAAACCGAGCCGATCAGCTTTTCACTTTCTTCGGATAGGGCCAAGGCCCGCCTGGCCCCCGCATTGCCTTTTTCGGCCATGCCGTGCAGCTTGGCGCGATTGGCCGCGGTGAGCGCGGTTTCGGAGCCGGAAAAAAACGCCGAGATAATCAGCAATAAGATGATTGCCCCGCCCATCCACCAGATTTCGGGCGGATAACCCTGGCTCACAATTTCGTTTACTGCGGGGTCCATGCCCTTTTATCCTCTTCGTTTCGCGCTTACGGTGATTTCGGGCATATTATGAAGCCCGGACGGGCAAACCGCAAGCAGGAGCCCGTTATAAATATTAACTTTATATATTTAATGAGCAGGCAATCCGCCTAGACGAATAGTGCAAAATCTTGTGACCATCTCTTATGATTATCGGGCCAGGCGGTGTGCAATGGAAGTGGCGATCCGGCCTAGAGGCTGAAGCCCGAGTGCTTGAGCGGGTGGTTTTCCAGCACCAGCGCTTTGAGCCGCTCATCCAGAACATGGGTATAGATCTCGGTTGTGGCGATATCCGCATGGCCCAGCAGCATCTGGATGGCGCGAAGATCTGCACCATTGGCCAGAAGATGCGTGGCAAAAGCATGGCGCAAACTATGGGGGGATACATTTTTCGGATCCAGATTGGCGCGCAGGGCCACCTGCTTCACCAGCGTAAAAAACTGCACCCGCGAGAAATGCGATTGCCCCTTTTTATTGGGAAACAGGAAGCGGGATCGATAGCCTTTTGCTGTCAGCATCGCCTCGCGCTCCACCAGCCATGCGCGCAAAACCATGCGGGCGGGCGGGCTGAGCGGCACCATGCGCTCGCGCCCGCCCTTGCCGCGCACCAGAATCATCTCGGGGTTTCCTGCAGTGGCCTCGACAGGCAGCGAAACCAGCTCGGAAACGCGCATTCCGGTCGCGTAAAGCATATGAAACAAGCACGCATTGCGCTTGTTGATTGCCGGGGTTTTCCCGCCGGTGGCCGCGGCTTCCAGCAGGGCATCCGTCTCGGCCTCGCTCAGGGTGCCCGGCAATGATTTTTGCCGCTTCGGGCCTGTTATGCGGGCAGCAGGGTTATCTTTGCGCAGCCCTTCCTGAAAGGCGAAATGGTATAATTGCCGGAGGCTGCTCAAGCGCCGCGCACGGGTGCTGGCGGCCAGCCCCTGCGCTTCCAGCTCCAGCAGGTATTGACGGATATCATCCGCTGTGGCGGTGGCGATATCGGCAAAAGCGGCAAAATGCTGTAAATCACGATTATAGGATTGCAGGGTGTTGTCTGCTGCATCGCGCTCGGCCTGAAAAGCCTCCAAAAAGGTCGAAATCCAGCGCTCTCCGCTCATGCGGCATCGGGAGGAAGCAGCAAAAGCTCGATCGCGATTTTGCGCGCGGCATCCTCCAGCCCCAGCTTGAGCAGCAGATATATTCCGGCATGTATATCGCGCGGATCCGCCGCGTGCCCGTCTTTGAGCATGGCCAGCGCCTGTAGCAGGATTTCGCCAAATTGCCCGTTATCGATTTGCTTGAGCATCTGCGGCAGATCGCTTTGCGGGGGTGTCATATTGCTGAAAGCGGCGTGAATGGCATCGGGGATCGGCTGCTGATAGGGGCTGATCCCCTCCACCGGAGCCTTGCTGGCCAGCAAGGTGGCAAAGCGGGTATTCGGGGTGTCATCCGGCCCCAGCCCGGCCCATGCGGCCAGCGGCCGGCCCGTCAAAAGCAATATCTGGCGTATGCGCGGGGCGATCTGTCCTGTTTCCGGTCCGGGAGGGAAATGCGCCAGTATATCGCCATATTCATCGGCAAAGGCAAAAAGCAGATCCGCCTCGGCGAAGGCAGAGATGGCCGCGTCCAGCGCGCGCGCCAAGCGCTCGTCATCCTCGCTCACCAAGGCCTGATCCAGCGCTTGCGTGACCTCGGCACGCCCCCATGCCCCGCCCGAAGACGCCGCCCGCGCCCCGCGATAGGCGGCAAATAGCAGGGGTGCCGGCACCGCCGAGGCCCGCACCAGCCGCTCGGCTGCCAGTATACGCTGGCGGGCGGGGGTGCGCAGGTTCATATCGGCATTCAGATAGGGTAGCGGCAGCGGAGATTCCGGTCTGGGCAGCGCAAGGGATTCGCGCAGCACAAAGGTGATCTCGTCCATCGGATCTGGCGGGCCGGGATCCTCCAGCCCGGCAAACATTTCAGGATCCAGAAACCGCACCAGCAAATCGGCATCCTCTACCGCGATCTGCCCGAGACTTTCGCCAAGCGATACCGTGATCGCCGCGGCGTTCCAGTCTCCGGCGCGGGCGAGGCAGATGGTGCGGGTGGCGATATCGTCGGATAAAAACGGTTTGGCGTGCAGGGCCTCGCAGGGGGCGTTGGTGCGCCCGTCAAGAAGAGTGACAGCGAACCAGCGCTTGAAAATATCGGGGCGGCCGGAGCCGGCGAGCAGGGTCAGGGTTTCGGCCTCGTCCAGCGCGCCCATGGCGATCAGAAGATCGATTCGCGCCAGCAGCAGTTCCCCGTCGGGGCTGTCTTCGGGCGGGTCGCTCTGGGCTAGCAATATCCGGCGGTAAAGCGAATTGGCTGCCGGCAGGGCGCCTGGACCGGCCTGTTTGAGCCGTGCCAGAATTTGCGGGGTTTGCATCCCTTTCCACAGCGCGCGCGGAAAGCCGGTATCCTCAACCGCCAAAAGCCCGACCGCATCCAGACTGACCTGATCCAGCGATTTGTTTACAATAACGGCATCCAGTGCATGGCTGGAGCGACCGGGCGGGGTGATAACAAAATTGGGTGGCTGCAAAATGGCTTCGGATAGCCAGTCAATCGCGGAGCGTGGCGGCTCGGCCCTGGCCACGCCCGCCAGCATGATCGCAATGGCAAAACCGCGCCACATGGCTATTGCCCGATCGGGGTGACAGGCAGCACGATTTCCCTCGTTTCGGCCGGCAAATCAAACATCAACGCATAGCCTGCCACAGCCGCCGCGCCGAGCAGCGCCAGAATAAATAAAAACTTGATCAACTTCCGGATCATTTATGCCCTTTCCATCCCCGTTTTCGGGGTTTGCCTTCACCTGCCAAAATGTTAAGCCGTTATTGTTGCGGTGCTGGCGCACCCGTTTCGGCCTTACGGCTATATTAGCGTGATTTTTGCTGTGCAGCAATCACCGAGTTTGAAAGATTTTTCATGAGCGATGCCTCGCACAAACTGGATAAAACGCTGGTGCTGGTTGGCTTGATGGGCTGCGGGAAATCCAGCGTCGGGCGGCGGTTGGCGGCGCGGCTCGGGGTTGGGTTTGTCGATACCGATGATGAAATCGTGCTTTCGGCAGGCATGAGTATTCCCGAAATTTTTGACCGTCTCGGGGAGCGGGCTTTTCGCGACGGCGAGGTCAAGGTAATTTCGCGCCTGTTGGCCGGACCGCCCGGAATAATGGCCACCGGCGGGGGGGCATTTATTTCGCCTCTGGTGCGCGCCGAGGTGGAGCGCGCTGCGATTTCGGTCTGGCTGCGCGCCGATATCGAGACGCTTTGGGAGCGGGTAAAAGACAAGCCCGGGCGGCCTTTGCTGGCGGGGGATGATGCCCGAATCGTGCTGGAACGGCTGATGAAGGAGCGCTATCCCGTCTATGCGGCTGCCGATATTGTGGTCGACACCCATGCCGAAAACACCCACGAGGTGGTGGTGAATGATATATTGCAAGGGGTGGCACGCTTTGTCGCCCAGCAGAAAGAGAACAAATGACCGAGATTTTGAATGTTGCTCTGGGCGCGCGCAGTTATGAAATAAAAATTGGCCCCGGATTGTTGGCGCAAGCCGGAGCATTGGCGCGGCCTTATTTGCGGCAAAAGCGGGTATTCGTGATTACCGATGAAAACGTGGCGTCGCTGCATCTGGAAAACTTGCGCGAGGGGATGGCGGCGGCGGGCATTGCCATGCAGGCGCTGGCTTTGCCCGCTGGCGAAAAAACCAAGGGCTGGCCCGGGCTGGAGCGCGCGGTGGAATGGCTGATTGAAAAGCAGGTGGAGCGCAGCGATATCGTGGTGGCCTTTGGCGGCGGGGTGATCGGCGATCTGGCAGGCTTTGCGGCGGCGATCTTGCGCCGCGGGGTGGATTTCATCCAGATTCCGACCTCGCTTCTGGCGCAGGTGGATAGCTCGGTTGGCGGCAAGACCGGCATTAATTCGGTGCTGGGCAAAAACCTGATCGGGGCGTTTCACCAGCCAAAACTGGTGCTGGCCGATACCGATGTGCTGGGCACGCTTGCGCCGCGCGAATTCACCTCGGGCTATGGCGAGGTGGTGAAATACGGGCTGCTGGGGGATGCGGAATTCTTTGAGTGGCTGGAGGAAAACGGGCCCGAAATGGCGGCGGGCGACGAGGCGCGGCGCATCCATGCCATCCGGCGCTCCTGTGAAATGAAGGCCGGGATCGTGGCGCGGGACGAGCAAGAGCAGGGCGAGCGTGCCTTGCTCAATCTGGGGCATACTTTTGGCCATGCGCTGGAGGCCGCCACCGGCTATTCGGACCGGCTATTGCATGGCGAGGGCGTGGCCATTGGCTGCGCTCTGGCCTTCGAGCTTTCGATGCGGCTCGGGCTTTGTCCGCAGGAGGATCCTTCAAGGGTGCGCGAGCATCTGGCAAAAATGGGGATGAAAAAGGATATTGCCGATATCGGGGGGGATCTGCCGGATGCGGATGGGCTGATAGCGCTGATGGGGCAGGACAAGAAAGTGTCGGACGGGCGTATCGCCTTTATTCTGGCGCGGGGGATCGGGCAGGCTTTTGTGGAAAAGCAGGTGGATATGGGCGTGGTAAAAGCCGTGCTTGAAGATGCGCTGCGGGGGAAGGCGGGGTAAAACCCCACCCTGCATTTGCTAGAATGAATCCGGTTTGCTCAGGAACCATTTGCCCTTCAGCCCGTCGCCATTGACATCCCCGGGGCGGGCATCGCCGCTGAACAGATATAGCGGGCGGCCTTTATAGGCGACCTGAAACTGCCCGTCATCGCGCTGGATCAGGCTGTAATTCTCTCCCATCGGTGTGCCCTCGGGGAATACCGCCGGCGGCCAGGCCTCGGCGCAGGCGCCCGCGCAATTGGACACACCTATTTCATCATCCGTGAAATAGTAAAGCGACATATGGGTTTGATACATCATATAGGTCTGGCCGTTGAATTCGCGGCTATGGGCAAATTCATTGCCATGGGCGTCGGCCATGGCTGCGCCCGTGCCAAGGCCAATGGCCAATACCGCGAGGCCGGTGATCTTTGTGAGGTTCATTTCAAACTCCGTTCATTTCGCTGGCTGCAAAATATTTGAAGCCGGGCCGCAAGGCAAAACAACAAAAGGTGAGGCAGTGCGGGACGGGGTTTCACCCTGCCATCAGGCGCTACAGCTCGCCCCGCCCAGCACGCAGAATTTGGCGCAATGGCGGTGGTTGAGCTTCACATCCGCCTCGGCCTCGCGCAGGGTTTTACCCATTTCGAATGCCTCGGAATAGGCCAGCAGCGTGCAGGCCAGCACGGCGGGTTTTTCGGCCCCCTTGCGCTTGACCACCATGCGCGAGCTGGCGCACATCACATCATCGGGGCGCTTATTCAGGATCCCCCAACAAGCGGTGGTGATTTCCGGTACATCCACCCGCTCGTCCATTTCCGGAAAAAGAACTGTCATTGCAGGGTCTTGCGCATCGATCTTGAAGTTGTGCCTTGCATAGAGGGCCGCATATCCGGCGCGGCTATCGGCCTCGCTATCGCCCCAGACCGTGCGGCCGGCAAGCGCCATTCGAAAGCCGTTATTGCGTAGCCATTCCATGCCCTTTATCGTTATATCATAAGCGCCTGCGCCGCGTTCTTCATCATGTAGTTCGGGGTTGAAATGATCTAGCGAGACCCGCAGGGTCAGCTTGTCACCATAGGCTGCGCGCAGCCGCAGCAGCCCGTTTTGCACCCGCGCCCGCATCATCGGTTTCATGGCATTTGTCAGCACCAGCACCTGATAGCCGCGGCTCAGCCCCGCTTCGATCATCGCGATAATCTCGGGGTTCATAAACGGCTCTCCGCCGGTAAAACCGATCTCCTGCACGGGCCAGTCCAGCGCCTCGATCTCGTCCAGATAAGGCAGCATTTCATCCGCCGTCAGATAGACCAGCCGATCGTTTTCCGGCGAGCTTTCAATATAGCAATTGGCGCAGGTGATATTGCAAAGCGTGCCGGTATTGAACCACAGGGTTTTTGCACCGGTCAGCGCAACAGAGGCGCGATGCTCGCCTTTCGCTGTCAGGTCCGGATGCGAGAATTTTTCCAGCACGGGTGTTGGGTCGTTCATTTCTATCCCCTCTTTGCGCGGCAGAATCCCCCGCCTTGCGCTTCTCGTCAAGCCAATTTTTCAAACATTCCCGTGAGGGGCAGCCTCGGTGGTCACGATCTCGATTTCGCCTTCCAGCGTGCGATGCACCGGGCATTTATCGGCGATCGCCATCAGGCGCTGGCGCTGGTCGGCATCCAGATCTCCCTCCAGCGTGATCACCCGCCTGAATTGATCGATCTTGCCGGCGGTGGTCTCGCAATGCTCGCAATCGGTGGCGTGGATTTTATCATGGGTAATATCGACACTCACATGGGTCAGCGGCCATTTTTTGCGCCGCGCATACATGCGGATGGTCATGCTGGTGCAGGCGCCAAGCCCGGCGGATACCAGCTGATAGGGTGAAAGCCCGTCATCGGTGCCGCCATAAGCGATGGGTTCGTCGGCGGTAACATGGTGCTTGGGTCCGGCGGCAATATCCTGGCGAAAGCCCTCCGGATCGGCTTCATCGACCCGCACAATGCCCTCGGGCGCGCCGATCGGGGCGGCGGGCTTTGGCAGATCCAGATAGCGCGTAGCCCAGGTGGCGATCACATCGGCGGCATATTGCGCATCTTCGGCGCGAGACAGGAGGTGATCGGCATTATCCAGCGTGATGAAGCTTTTTGGGTGTTTGGCGGCCATGAATATCTCGGCGGCATTATCGATCGAGACCGTCTGGTCTATCGGCGAGTGCAGCACCAGCAGCGCGCGCTTCATGTTGGTGATGGCGGGCAAAAGCTCGGCACTGGCGATATCGTCCAGAAATTCTTTGGT
>JALSHK010000405.1 GCA_026982275.1 Paracoccaceae bacterium
ACGAGAAGCCCCATGCGCCCACCGTGGCGGTGACGGCCACGCCATGGCCTGGAGAAATGGCGGTGCTATCGGCGCCGCAGGATGCGGGCTACGGGCTGGCGGGGCTGGTCTCGCGCCGTGCGGTAATGGGTGAATTACTGGATAATCTGCCATGGGCCAAAGCGGGCTGCTGGAGCGAGGTTGCGCTGCGGGTCAGGGTGTCGGGCGGGGATCTGCAATCCCGCACAGCGCTCGAGGTGCTGAACGGGGCCAATCTGGCGGCATTGCGCGCCGGATCCGGGCCGTGGGAGGTGTTGCAATTTCGCGAGGCCGAGCTGATCGCCCCGGGCGAATACCGGCTGAAAGGACTGCTGCGCGGGCAGGCGGGTACGGACGGGGTAATGCCCGATATCTGGTATGCCGGTGCTGATTTTGTGCTGTTGGATGGGGCGCAGATACAGCTTGATGTGCCCGATTCCTGGCGCGGCCTGCCCCGGCATTACCGGATCGGACCGGCGCGGCTGGCCTATGACAGCCCGCGTTATGCCCATAGTGTCGAGCGTTTTGACGGGGCCGGGCTGCGGCCCTATGCGCCAGCGCATCTAAAGGCGGCAGGCACGGGGGATCTGGAGATCAGCTGGATTCGCCGAACGCGGATAGGCGGGGATAGCTGGGCGGGGCCGGAGGTGCCGCTCGGGGAAGAAAGCGAGGCCTATCGGCTGCGGGTGGTGAAAGGAGGGGTAACCTTGCGCGAGGAATTCCTCGATAGCGCGGGCTATACCTATACATCGGCACTGCAGGCCGCGGACGGGGCGACATTGTCCTACGACATTGAAGTATCACAAATATCAACAACTTACGGGTTTGGGCCCGAGGCGAGGATAACCATAAATGGCTGAGACATATAATTTCGGAATGCCGCTGCTGGATGCGGCACAAGCGCAAAAACATGTGACGGTAAATGAGGCAATAGCCCGGGCCGATGCGGTGGCTCAAATGCGGTTGAAGTCGCGTGGCGTTACGGTGCCGCCGGTGGCGGTGGATGGCGCGGCCTACGGTATTGGTGTTGGCGCGAGCGGCGATTGGGCCGGCCAGGATGGAAATCTGGCGGTGCAGGCCAATGGTGGCTGGGTGTTTATTTCGCCCAGGCCAGGCTGGCGCGGCTGGGATGAAAGCACCAATGAGGCCCTGATTTATGATGGCGTAAACTGGCAAGCGGATGCGGTATCGGTGAGCGCCGGTGGCGCGGGGACCCATTGGCGGGTAGCGGAAATAGATCATGTGATTACCGCAGGGGCCAGCTCTGCTACGGTGAATATCATTCCGGACGGCGCGCAGGTTGTCGGGGTGACAGGGCGGGTAATTTCGGCGATTACCGGCACGGGGGTTGCGAGCTGGCAGCTCGGGGTGGCTGGCGCGGTGAACCGATACGGATCTGGGCTGGGTCTGGGGCTGAATGCCTGGGCCAAGGGCCTGAGCGGGCAGCCGCAAACCTATTATGCCGATACGCCGCTTTTGCTGACACCGGATGCAGGAACATTTTCCGCTGGCACGGTGCGGTTATGCGTGCATTATGTGGAGCTTGGCGTGCCTAGGGCTGTTTGAGCAAAAGCGTGACGAGATGGGACAAATTCT
>JALSHK010000406.1 GCA_026982275.1 Paracoccaceae bacterium
CCTCGTCCAGCAGCTTAACCATGGTTTTGACAAAAGCGTTTTGCGCATCATTATCCAGCGCCGCAATCGCGGGGTCGGCAAATTTCAGACAAACCGAAGTATTGGAGCGCGCGTCCGGATCAGCCACGAGGTTCCCGGCCCAGTCAGAGGCATCCACCCATGCCTGCAAGGCTTCAAAATTCGCATCGGCGCGGGCGCGGGTGGCTTTCAGGCCGCCAAGGCCCTCCATCCACGCCAGCGCGTCTTCGGCGTCAGCCACAGCCAGCATCGAAGGGGTGTTGATGGTTGCGCCCTTGAAAATGCCCTCGATCAGCTTGCCGCCCTTGGTCAGGCGGAAAATCTTCGGCAAGGGGCGCGGCGGGGTGTAGCTTTCCAGCCGTTCAACGGCGCGGGGGGACAGCACGATAACGCCATGCGCGCCTTCGCCGCCCATGGCTTTTTGCCAGCTAAAGGTGGTGACATCGAGCTTGCCCCACGGCAATTCCTGCGCGAAAGCCGCCGAGGTGGCGTCGCAAATGGTCAGGCCCTCTCGGTCATCGGCGATCCAGTCACCGTTTGGCACGCGGGCGCCCGAGGTGGTGCCGTTCCATGTGAACACCACATCGGCATTTTTGCGCACGGCGCTCAGGTCGGGCAACTCGCCATAATCGGCGGTAAGCTTGTTGACATCATCAAGCTTGAGCTGGTTGGCAATATCGCCCGCCCAGCCCGCACCGAAGCTTTCCCATGCCAGCACATCAACGGGGCGCGCACCCAGCATCGACCAGAGCGCCATTTCAACGGCGCCAGTATCAGAGGCCGGCACAATGCCCACCCGATAATCGGCAGGAATTTCAAGGATTTCGGCCATTTTATCAATCACGCCCTTAAGCTGCGCCTTGGGGGCAGCCGCACGGTGCGAGCGCCCTAAAAAGGCGCGCGAAGCCACAGCTTCAAAGCTATAGCCGGGGCGTTTGGGGCATGGACCGGATGAGAATTCGGGGCGCGCAGGCTTGACCTGCGGCGGTAAGGGGAGGCTCATGGATGGCTCCTTCATCAGCGCGAATTTGTTGAGCCTGCCGTCGCTCGCGCTTATTCCGACGACCTGCCCACGGCGCTGATACCGCAATGCAACATTCAATAGCAAGGGGTAATATGTCGCGTTTTCGTGATTGGATGTCGGTTTTCATTTCCCATCGGAAACTTCCGCGCGTTGCAGGGAATTTACTGATCGGTTTCGCCACAATTGGTGATTTCACATTCCGCCTTGCCTGCGATAGCGTCCGGCGACGCAGATAAAGGAATCACCATGCCCACCCGCCCCGGCCTATTGCAATGGAGCCTGCTGCTCGCCCTTGGCATGATCTGGGGCGCGTCTTTTCTGGGCGTTGTCACGGCGCTGGAAAGCTTTGAACCGATCACCATTGCCGCCCTTCGCATCGGCCTCGCCGCGATTATCCTGACCGGCGCAAGCTATGCCATGGGCATCGGCCTGCCAAAGGACCGCCGCACATGGGTATTCGCCTTTGGCATGGGGCTGTTTTCCAATGCGATCCCTTTCACCCTGCTGGGATGGGCGCAGCAATATGTAACCTCGGGCTATGCCGGCATTACCATGGCAGCTGTGCCGCTTCTGGTGCTGCCACTTTCGCATTTTCTGATTCCGGGCATGCGGTTAACCCCGATCAAGGTCTTTGGATTTGGCATCGGATTTATCGGCGTGGTGGTGCTGATAGGCCCTGCGCGCATATTGCAATCCGGCGGCGGGGATATCGAGAATATAGCGCGGCTGGCTGCGGTTTCGGCCGGTGCCTGCTATGCTATCGGATCGGTCATCACCCGTCTGGCCCCCAAAGGAGAGGCCATGGCCTTTAGCTCGGCGGCATTGATTATTGGCGCCTTGGTCGCGCTGCCCGTCGCGTTTCTGGTCGAGGGTATCCCCGCCGCCGCGCCAAGCATGCCCGCGCTTCTGGGCCTGCTATATCTCGGAATCATGCCCACTGCGCTGGCGACGATCATACTTGTATTTATCGTAAAAACCGCCGGTCCGCCGTTTTTGTCGCTGGTCAATTATCAGGTGCCGATCTGGGCGGTGCTGATTGGCATGCTGGTGCTGAACGAAAACCTGCCCGGCAGCTTTATCTGGGCGCTGGGGTTTATTCTTGCCGGTCTTGGTATCTCTCAATTCCATAGTAAAAAGCACATATAGAATACTTGGGTATACATAAAAATTGTAAATTTTACTTGAAACGGCCTGTGTTTTGCTCTTTGCTATCGACCATAAGAAAATAGTAATGAGGGGAAGTGTTATGAAAACTGTTATAATTGGCTGTTGCTTGGTATTCAGCACACAAGCGGCCACGGCAGGGGATTTGGGGACCGTAATAGGCCTGTCATACGGTGCATTCGCCGCCGAGCAATTCTCCGACGGCTATTACCGCTCGCGGGATAACAGCTTTAGCCGTATCATTGCGGAGGGGTCGATCGGCAAGCAGACAGGCTCCGGCTTTGGTTGGCAGGCGGATGCGCTTTACGAAACCGCCGCTGGCAGCGCGGGACCGGAATACAATATCTATGGTGGCAACATTCATGGCAATTATCAACTGGGCGCCTTCCGGCTGGGCGGCTTTGTGGGAGCGGGGGCGACCAACAACACCTATTTGAACTACCGTTCCTCCAACTTCTGGTATGGTGGCGAAGTGGCCGCAGACATGGGTAATTTCACCATTGTCGCCCAAGCCGGCATGGCCAGTGCCAATTTTGGCGATGCATCGCTGGACTATACCGGAAAGTCATTTTATCAGCTAGAGGCCCGTTATTTTATAGGCGACAACATCATGGTTGCGGCCCGCTACGGCGAGGCCGTTTCCCGGTTTCAAAATCGTGATATGGGGGTCACCCAATATGGCATTGACGGCACTATACGGCTGGGGCAATCCAGATTTTACGCAACGGCAGGCTATGAGCAGAACTACACCAATGACAACCTGAACAATGCTTACAGCGGGAGAGGCTCTGACCAGACTTATAAAATCGGCATTTCCATGATGTTTGGCGGCGATTTGCGCGAAACCCTGCGCGAGCGCAATCCGATGCTATCGCCAACCGGGCTTGTGTTATTGGCCCCGCTAAATGGCGGCGTCTGGTCTGATTAAAATAGTGAGGCCCGTGCGTGTAGTGGTGCGAGGGAAACCACGCACCCTAGGGTGTCAGGGATTCAAACACCTCGCCGCGATGCTCGAAGCTGTCAAACTGGTCAAAGCTGGCGCAGGCGGGGGCGAGCAGGATGGTATCACCCGAGACCGAATCCGCCTTGGCGGCCGCCATTGCCGCCTCCAGCGTGCCGGAAATCACATGCGGGGTATCGCCTAGCTGGGCCGCAAAATCCTCCGCCGCTTCGCCGATCAGATAGGCCTTTTTCACCCGCGAGAAATCCAGCCCTTCAATCCCGCCCGCTTTGGCCTGCCCACCGGCAATCCACAGGATATTCTTGAAGGCCAACAGCGCCTTGCCTGCCGCATCGGCATTGGTGGCTTTGGAGTTGTTGATATATTTCACCCCCGAAACCTCCGCCACCTGCTGGCAGCGATGCCGCAGCCCGCCATAGCTTTTCATTGCCGCCTCGATCACCTTGGGTGCCAGCCCCAAATGCCGGCAGGCCGCATAGGCCGCGCAGGCGTTTTGCTGGTTATGGGCGCCGGGCAGCCCTTCCATGGCGCGCATATCCAGGCTCGCCATTTGCCGCCCCTTGCGCCACTCCACCAAAAAACCCTTGCGCACAAATACGCTCCAGCCCATGCCCTTGAGCTGGCGCATGGTGCTGATCTCGATCACATTATCACCCTCGCGGATGATATTGCTCAAATACCGCCCCTCCGGCTCGTCCACCCCGATGATCGAGCGCTCCGGCAGGCCTTGGGTAAACAGCCGTTTCTTGGCGGCAAAATAACCGCCCACGCCGCCGTGGCGATCCAGATGATCGGGCGAAAGATTGAGAAAAACCGCCAGATCGGGCTGAAGCGTGCGCGCAAGCTCGGTTTGGTAAGAGGACAGCTCGATCACCGCCACCTCGCCATCAATCGCGGGATCAAGGCTCAGCACCGCCTTGCCGATATTGCCGCCCAGCTGGCCGGGCCTGTGCGCATGGCGCAATATATGATGCAGCAGCGCCGAGGTGGTGGATTTGCCGTTAGAGCCGGTAATGCACACCACCTTGGGCGCGCGATCAAAGCCCTCCCATTCATCATCGGCGAAAGACTGGAAAAACAGCCCGATGTCATTATCAACAGGCACCCCGGCCTCCCACGCCGCCTGAATAGCCTTATGCGCCTCCGGATAAAGATGCGGAATGCCCGGCGAGGTGATCAGCAAATCAAGCCCGGCCGCCTCGCGCGGGCGGGAGATATCCTCAACCATATATCCTTCAACCTCGGCCACGGCCCGCGAGGCGGGGTTATCATCCCAGCACAGAGCGATGGCACCGCCCGCCTGCAATGCCGCCGCCGTGGCCAGACCGGTGCGTCCAAGGCCAAGCACGCCCACGCGCTTACCGCTATAACCTTTAACAGGGATCATGATTCACCTCGAATGCAGGGTAGGGTTTTCCCTATCCTACTATCGCAGCTTCAGCGTGGCCAGCCCGATCAGCGCCAATACCAAAGAGATAATCCAGAACCGGATTACAATCTGGCTTTCCCCCCAGCCGCGCTTTTCAAAATGGTGATGGATCGGTGCCATCAAAAACACCCGCTTGCCGGTTTTCTTGTAATACAGCACCTGAATAACCACACTCATCAGCTCGACCACAAACAAGCCGCCAATGATCGAAAGCACGATCTCGTGCTTGGTGGCCACGGCAATCGCCCCCAGCGCCCCGCCCAAGGCCAAAGAGCCGGTATCGCCCATAAACACCGCTGCAGGCGGCGCATTATACCACAGAAAGCCCAATCCCCCCCCTATGAGCGCCGCTACGAAAACCGTAAGCTCGCCCGTGCCTTCCACATATTGCACGCCGAGATATTCGGTAAAATCCGTCCGCCCCACCAGATAGGCGATAATGCCAAATGACCCGGCCGCAATCATAACCGGCATCACCGCCAGCCCGTCCAGCCCGTCGGTAAAATTCACCGCATTGGCCGCACCCACAATCACGATCATTACAAAGGGAACATAAAAAATACCGAGGTTCAACAGCGCATCCTTGAACACCGGAAAGGCCAGATAACCCGATATATCCGGCGCTTGCATCTGCAAAACCCACGCGCCCGCTATCGCTGCAATCACAAAGCCGAGGGCCAGCCGGATCTTGCCGGAAACCCCTTTGTGATTTTGCTTTGATACTTTCAGATAATCATCCCAAAACCCGATAATTCCGAAACTGTAGGTTACAAAAAGCACCAGCCAGATATAGCCATTATCCAGCCGCGCCCATAAAAGCGTGGATACAAGGATCGCGCCCAGTATCAGCACCCCGCCCATGGTGGGCGTGCCGGCTTTGGCCAGAATATGGCTTTCAGGCCCGTCCTCGCGGATGGGCTGGCCCTTGCCCTGCTTGCGGCGCAACATATTGATCAGCGGCTGGCCAAACATGAATCCAAAGATCAGCGCGGTAAAAAATGCGCCCCCCGAGCGGAAGGTGATATATTGAAACAGGTTAAAATAACCGGCGTCAAACCATTCCGGCAACAAATAAAACATCTAAACCACCTCTTCGGATTCCAGCTAGCCTTCCGCATCGCCCAATTTCTGCAGCGCGTCAATAACCAATGCCATTTTCATACCCAAAGATCCCTTGACCATCACCACATCCCCCGCGCGAACCTGTCGCCCTATTTCAGCCGCCAGCCTGTCCGCACTCAAAGCCGTGATCCCGCGGTTTTCAAATGTCACCGCCGCCATAAGCGGCCCGACCGTATGCACCACATCGATCCCGCCCGCATGTGCGGCCAGCCCTTCATGCAGCGCTGGGGCGGTCTCGCCCAGTTCCAGCATATCGCCAAGAATAGCCAGCTTGCGCCCGCTTTGCCGCGCCAGTGTTTGCAGCGCGGCGCGGGTGCTGGCGGGGTTGGCGTTATAGCTTTCATTGATCAGGATGAAGCTTCCATCCATCCCTTCGGGGCCTAGCAAAATATGCTGCTTCCCGCCGCGCCCTTCTGGCGGCTGCCAGCCTGCCAGTGCCATGGCCGCCCGCGCCATATCTGCCTTCAGGGCATAAAGCCCCGCCAACACCCCGACGGCGTTTTGTGCCAAATGCTCACCTTCCCCCCCGAGCTTGAACATAATCTCGCCCATCGGCGTTATGGCCCGCACCACCGTCACCCCGTTTGATACATCACAGGATAGCAGCCGGAAATCATGCCCCTCCCCGACGCCAAAGCGCAAAACCTCAAAACCCCGCGCCGCTTTTTCCAAAATCGCCGCAGTCTCTATATCGGCGTTGATGATGGCGGTGCCATCCGCCTCCAGCCCTTTGAATATCTCCGCCTTCTCCGCCGCAATCTCCGCCACATCGGCAAAGGCCGCCAGATGCACCGGCGCCACCGTGGTAACCAGCGCCACATGGGGCCGCGCCATGCGGGCCAGCGGCGCTATCTCTCCGGCATGGTTCATGCCGATCTCGATCACCGCAATATCGGTATCTTCAGGCATCCGTGCCAAGGTCAGCGGCACGCCTTCGTGGTTATTATAGCTTTTCTCGGCCACATGGATTTTCCCCTGCCCCGCCAGCGCCACCCGCAGCATTTCCTTGCTGCCGGTTTTGCCCACCGAGCCGGTGATCGCTATCACCCGCGCCTGCGTGCGCGCCCGCGCCGCCACCCCCAGCGCCTCCAGCCCCCGCAAAACATCCGGCACCAGCAAGAGCGGCGCGTCCTCCAGCCCTTCGGGAATGCGCGACACCAGCGCCGCCGCCGCACCCTGCGCCAGCGCCTGGCCGACGAAATCATGGCCGTCACGGCTGGCGGAAAGCGCCACAAAAAGATCCCCCGCCTCAAGGCTGCGGGTATCGATCGACACCCCGCTGGCTGCCCAATCGACCGCGCAAGTGCCACCCGTGGCCGATACCGCTGCATCCCGGGTCCAAAGCGCGCTCATAGCCGCCCCTCCAGCGCCGCAACGGCCACGCTGGCTTGCTCTGCATCGTCAAACGGGAATATGTCATGGCCCACGATTTGCCCGCTTTCATGGCCCTTGCCCGCGATCAGCAATGTATCTCCCGGCTCCAGCGCATCCACCGCCCGCAATATCGCCTCGGCCCGATCCGCCACCTCATAGGCTTCGGGGCAGCCCGCCAGCACTTCGGCGCGGATGCTGGCAGGGTCCTCTGTGCGCGGATTATCATCGGTCACAAAGACGATATCCGCATGGGCCGCCGCCGCTTTCCCCATCATCGGGCGCTTGCCCTTGTCGCGATCTCCGCCTGCACCAAGCACCACGATCAAGCGCCCCAGCACATGCGGGCGCAGCGCCTTCAGCGCGGTTTCCAAGGCCTCCGGCGTGTGGGAGTAATCAACAAAAACCGCTGCGCCGCTTTGCCGTTTCGCCGCCAGTTCCATCCGCCCGCGCACGGTTTCAAGCTCGGGCAACACCGCAAACACCGCCGCCGCATCCTCTCCCAGCGCAACGGCAAGACAGGCCGCCATCAGCACATTTTCCGCCTGAAAACCGCCGATCAACGATAGCCGCGTGGTAAAAACCTCGCCCTGCCAGCTAAACCTTACATCCTGCCCGTCGCTATCATAGCGCCGGTTCAGGATGCGCATCTGCATGCCCTCGCCCTCCCCCAGCCCGATCACCCGCTGCCCGCGCCCCTCGGCCACCAGCCGCATGGTCGGGCCAAAGCCGTCATCCATATTGATCACCGCCGTCGCCCCCACGGGCAAAACCCGCTCGAAAAGCCCGGCCTTGGCGGCAAAATAATCGCCAAAGGTATTGTGATAATCCAGATGATCCCGCGTGAGATTGGTAAAGGCGGCCGCTTCCAGCACCACCCCGTCCAGCCGCCGCTGCTCCAGCCCGTGCGAGGAGGCCTCCATGGCCGCGTGGGTAATGCCCTGTGCCGCCAGATCGGCCAGCAATTTATGCAGGGTGATCGGCTCGGGGGTGGTATGGCCAAGCTTGGCGGAGACCGCGCCCTCGACCCCGACCGTGCCGAAATTCACCGCCTTGCGGCCCAGATGCTCCAGGATCTGCCGGTGAAAATTCGCCACCGAGGTTTTGCCATTGGTGCCGGTGATCGCCACCATATGGCGCGGCTGCCCCTCATAAAAATGCGCCGCCGCCACGCTGAGCGCGGCGCGAGGATCCTCGGCCAGAAGCACAGGATATTGCGGGTTTTCCAGTATTTCCAGCCCCTTGGCATCGGTCAGCACCCCGAGCGCCCCCATGCGCATGGCATATCGGGCAAATTCCGCCCCGTGGAAATTCTCGCCCGGCATGGCGCAAAAAAGATGGTCGGGTTCGGTATTCCGGCTATCCACGCTCAACCCCGAAAATGCCGGCTCGCCAGCCCAGCTACCGGCGCGGCTGATGCGGCGGGCAAGCCCGAGTTCGGTGAGCGTTTTTGCCATGGCGGGCCTCAGTTTCGGGTCAGAACAATCGATGTGCCAGATGTTTCATTATTCCGGTTCGGACGCAAGCCCAACAGCGGCGCAATCCGGCGGATAACCTCGCGCGCCACCGGAACGGCGGTCCAGCCGGCGGTGCGGCGGGCCTCGCCGGCAATCTCGATCTCCGGCTCGTCCAGCGAAACCACCAGCACATAGCGCGGATCGCTCATCGGGAAAGCCGAGGCAAAAGTGCCGATCACCTTATCCTCGTAATAGGCCCCTTGCGGATTGGGCTTGTCGGCGGTGCCGGTTTTGCCGCCGACCTCGTAGCCCTCTACCTCCCCCATAGAGGCCGTGCCGCGCACCACCACCTGCCGCAGCATATCGCGCGCGGCCAGAGAGGTGCTTTCGGAAATCACCCGATCCGCCTCTGTAGGCGGCAGGGTATCATTCAGCAGGGTTGGCCGCACCCGCAGCCCGCCATTTACCATGGCCGCATAGGCCGCCGCCAGATGCACCGGCGTTACGGCTATACCCTGGCCATAGGACACCGTCAGCGTGCTGATCTCGGACCAGCGGCGCGGCAGGATCGGGGTGGAGAGCCTTGATTCAGGCAGCTCCAGCGGCAGGCGCTCCATCAGCCCGAGCGAGCGCAAGAAATCCTGCTGGGCCTGATCGCCCATGCCCATAGCCAGGCGGGCAATGCCGACATTGGAGGATTTCACAATCACATCCCGCAGGCTCAGGCGCGGGCCGTAATCGCGAAAATCCCGGATTTTGAAGTTTCTCCAGATCAGCGGAGCCTGGCTGTTCAGCATGGTATCGGGTGTCGCCACCCCCGCTTCCATTGCCTGTGCCGCCGTGAAAATCTTGAAGGTAGAGCCAAGCTCGTAGGTGCCTTGCGCCGCGCGATTGAAAAGCGGGCTATCGGCAGGGTCGCCGCTAACGGGAGGGTTCGGGCGATGGTTTGGATCAAAATCCGGCAGGGATACCATGGAGATAATCCGGCCGGTATCCGCCTCCATCAACACCCCCATCGCCGCCTTGGCCCCCATCAGCTGCATGCCGCCTTCCAGCGCCTGGCGCATGGCCGATTGCACCGTAAGATCAATCGAAAGCCGCAGCGGATTTTCCGCATTCGCGGGGTCGCGCAAATATTCGTCAAATTGCAGCTCCACCCCGGCCACCCCCACCAGCTCGGCCGAGCGCACGCCCTGATCACCAAAGCGGGTGCCACCCAGAATATGCGCCGCAAAGGCCCCGTTCGGATAAAGCCGCAGCTCGCGCGGGCCGATCAGCAAGCCCGGCTCGCCCAGATCCAGCACCGCCTGCTGCTGCTCGGGTGAAAGCTTGGGCTTGAGCCAGACAAAGGTCCGGCGGCCGGTAAACAGCTTTTCCAGCTTTTCGGCTTCCAGATCGGGAAAAATGCGGATCAGCCCCGCAACCGCGCCCGCCGGATCAGCCATGATCTGCGGGCGGGCATAAAGCGAGGCCGTTGCCAGATTGGTGGCCAGAATAGCACCATTTCGATCGACGATATTGGCGCGCTGGTTGATAATGACCGGCGCATGCACCGCCGAGCGCGGCTCTACCGGCTCTTGCATCGCCACCATGCCCATTTTCGCCCCGACCGCCACAAAAGACAGGCCAAACAGTGCGATCATCAGCCCGATCCGCCGCTCTGCACGGCGCTTTTCAGCGGCGCGCTGCTGGCGCAAGCGGGCGGCGCGCTCTTCGGCCTCGACCAATGCAGGATCAAGCCCGACCGAGCGCGCCTTGAGGATACGAAGCAATGGGCGAAGCGGGCGGCGGATTTGCATCAGTTCATCCTCGCCACAATTTGCCGAACCGCTTGACCGATCTCGTCTGGGGGCATCGGCACCTCGGAAATATCGCCGAAATTCTCTGCATATATTTTATCCAGCCCCAACTCGTCATAATAGGTAAAGGCCAGGGCCCGAAGCCGCTCGGGACGGCTGAGATAGGCCCATTCCACTTCCAGCACCGCGATTGCCTCACGCTCTTTGTCGATCTGGCGCAGCAGCTTGGAAACCCGCATTTCAGCCTGCTGCACATCATAATTTATCTGATAGGTTTTGCTGGCTGCCAGAACCACGGCCACGCCGGCCAGAAGATATAGAAAAGATTTCATAATATACCGCCTTTATGCAGGTCGATCTCCGGCATGCCGATCTCGCGGGGGGAAATATTGCCAGCCGGGGCATCGAGCCTGCGGGCGATGCGCAAACGGGCCGAGCGCGCGCGCGGGTTGGCTTCGCATTCCTCCCGGGTTGCCTCGATCGCCTTGCGGGTGACGCGGGAGAAGCGGGGCTGGCCGGATTCGGTTTCCGGCGCATAGCGATTGGCCCGCGGCGCATTGCCCGAGCGCAGCTGCATGAAGCGCTTCACCATCCGGTCTTCGAGAGAATGGAAGCTCACCACCACCAGCAATCCTCCGGGTTTGAGCGCCGCCTCCGCAGCCACCAGCCCGCGCGCCAGCTCGCCCAGCTCGTCATTCACCGCGATGCGCAATGCCTGAAAGCTGCGGGTCGCGAGGTGGGGCTGGCCGGGCTTTGGACGGGGCAGATTTTTCATGATGATTTCCGCCAGTTGCAAGGTGGTGGTTATCGGGGCCTCTTGGCGCGCCGCCACGATTGCCCGTGCGATGCGGCGGGATTTGCGCTCTTCGCCAAAGCGGAAAAGAATATCGGCAATCAGGGATTCATCAGCCCGGTTCACCACATCCGCCGCCGATG
>JALSHK010000407.1 GCA_026982275.1 Paracoccaceae bacterium
GCATCAGCGCAGGCCACACCAGAACCTTGCGCGGAAACCGCGCGCGCAGCCGGTGCAGAATATCGCGGATCACCGCCCCCGAGGGCGAGGTGATCACCCCCACCACCTCGGGCAGATAGGGCAATGCCTGCTTGCGCTCGCTGGCAAAAAGCCCTTCGGCGGCCAGCATTTTCTTGCGTTTCTCCAGCATCGCCATCAGCGCGCCCACGCCCGCCGGCGCAATGGATTCGATCACCAGCTGATAACGGCTCTGCCCGGGAAAGGTCGTGAGCCGCCCCGTGGCAATCACCTCCATCCCCGCTTCGGGCATATGCGCCAATTTGCTCGCAACCCCCTTCCAGACCACGCTGGCCAGCACCGCACGATCATCCTTCAGATCCAGATAAAGATGCCCCGAAGCAGGCCGGGACACCCGCCCGACCTCGCCACGCACCCGCACACGGCCAAATTCGCCCTCGACCACGCGTTTTACCGCCCCCGAAAGCTCGGAAACCGAAAGGGCGGGCGCGTTGCCCGCTTCATCATCGTCAAATAGATCAGACATTTTGCCCACTTGTATCCCTGTTCACCGCACCTTAAAACCACCTTGAGAAAAACCCAAGCCCATCGGAGCGGATTGTGAAAATATTAATACTGGGTAGTGGTGGCCGCGAACATGCCCTTGGCTGGGCGATCAGCCAAAACCCCAAATGCACCAGCCTGATCAGCGCACCGGGCAATGCCGGCCTTGCCGAGCTGGGCGAGTGCTTCCCGCTCGATATCGAAAACCCCGAAGCCGTGGTGGATTTCGCCATGGAGCAAGAGGTTGATTTTGTTGTGATCGGTCCGGAGGCCCCGCTGGCCACAGGCGTGGCGGATGCGCTGCGCGGCGCGAATACCCTTTGCTTTGGGCCTTCGGCAGACGCCGCGCAACTGGAGGCTTCCAAAAGCTTTACCAAAGAGATTTGCACCGCCTGTAACGCCCCGACCGCCGATTATGCCTTTTTCTCAGAGCTGGATGCGGCGCTGGAATACCTCGCATCTCAACCCACCCCGATTGTGATCAAGGCTGACGGGCTGGCAGCGGGCAAAGGCGTAACTGTCGCGATGACCCAAGCTGAAGCCGTGGCGGCGCTGGAGCATATTTTTTCTACGGCCGGCAGCGCGGTGGTGATCGAGGAATTTATGGAGGGCGAGGAGGCCAGCTTTTTTGTGCTTTCGGATGGCAAAACAGCCCTGCCCATGGGAACGGCACAAGACCACAAGCGCGCCTATGATGGCGACGAAGGCCCCAATACCGGCGGCATGGGGGCCTATTCCCCCGCAGCGGTCATGACCAAAGCCATAACGCAAAAAGCAATGGACGAGATCATCCAGCCAACGCTGGACGAAATGGTGCGGCGTGGCACCCCGTTTCAAGGGGTGCTGTTTGCCGGCTTCATGATCAAGGACGGCCAGCCAAGGCTGGTGGAATACAATGTGCGCTTTGGGGATCCGGAAATTCAGGCCATCGCCATGCGGCTTGGCGGTCAGGTGCTGGATCTGCTGCTGGCCTCTGCCGAAGGCACATTGGATAAGGCCAGCGTGAACTGGGCCAAGGATCACGCGCTCTCGGTTGTG
>JALSHK010000408.1 GCA_026982275.1 Paracoccaceae bacterium
CCTTGTCGGTTTATCGCAGGTCTGACCAATTGAGCCTCAACATCAGCGCCGGAAATCTGGCCGAAAACCATCCGTTTTTCATTGCCTCCTCCACCAAGCTTTATGTCACGGCGATCCTTTTACAACTTTGCGAGCAGGGCAAGCTTAAGCTGGATGATCCGCTCTCCAGCCACCTGCCCGGGGACGAGCTGCACGGCCTGCATCACTACAAGGGCCAGGATTACAGCGCGCGGCTGACCCTGCGCCACCTGATGGCCCATACCAGCGGCTTGCCGGATTATTTCCAGCAAAAAATCGATGGACAGAGCCTGCTCGGGCGGTTGCAATCGGGCGAGGATATGGCGTGGAGCTATGAGGATGCCCTGCGCTGGACCAAAGCGTTGCCCGCCAAATTCCCGCCCGCAAGCGCCAACAAGGCTTTTTATTCCGATAGCAATTACCAGATTCTGGGCCGGATCATCGAATTGATCGAGGGCCGCGATATGGCCAGCATTTTCATGCATCGTATTTTTGAGCCACTTGGCCTGAGCCAGAGCTATCTTTACACTGACGCCAAAGATATGACTCCGCGCATCACCAACTATAAAACCGCGCCGCTTGAAATTCGCCAGGCGATGGCAAGCTTTGGCCCGGATGGCGGCATTGTTTCCACCGCGCCGGAAATGATGGTTTTTTTGCGCGGATTTTTTGAGGGCAAGCTGTTTGATACAAGCGTGCTGCAAGGGCTTTATGTTTGGCGAAAGGTGATGTTTCCGCTGCAATACGGCACGGGGATCATGCGCTTTGCCACGCCCAGAATCTTCTCGCCGCTCAAGAAACAGCCAGAGCTGATCGGCCATTCCGGCCTTTCGGGGGGCTTTATGTTTTTCGCACCGGAAAGGGGGATTTATTTTACGGGCACGGTTAACCAGATTGCCAAGCCCGGGGCGTCTTTTCAACTGATGCTACAAGCGATGTCAAAACTCTAGCGGCTGGTTTCGGTCATACGGCGGCGCACGTATTCGTCCACATTGCCCAGCATTTCGTCCATGCCGGGGTCAAAGAAATGCCCGGCGCCCTCGACCTCGGTATGGGTGATGGTGATGCCTTTTTGCTCTTTGAGCTTGTCAGACAGATCGGTGACAGAGGCCGGCGGCACCACCCGGTCGGCCATACCGTTGATGATCAGCCCCGAGGCCGGACAGGGGGCCAGGAAGGTGAAATCATTGATATTGGCAGGGGGCGAAACCGAGATAAAGCCGGTGATCTCGGGGCGGCGCATGAGCAGCTGCATGCCGATCCATGCGCCAAAAGAAAACCCGGCCACCCAGCAAAACTTGGCACTCGGGTTGAGCGCTTGCAAGTAATCCAGCGCCGAGGCGGCATCGGAAAGCTCGCCAATGCCCTGGTCAAATTCGCCCTGCGAGCGGCCAACCCCGCGAAAATTGAAACGCAGGCAGGTGAAGCCCATTTCGTAAAACTTGTAATGCAGGTTATAGACCACCTTGTTGTTCATCGTGCCTCCCATTTCAGGGTGTGGGTGCAGGATGATGGCTATCGGGGCATCCTTGGACTTTTGCGGATGATATCGACCTTCGAGCCGTCCTTCAGGACCA
>JALSHK010000409.1 GCA_026982275.1 Paracoccaceae bacterium
GCGGACCAGCCGATATGCACCGCTTCGTCCCATGTGATCGGGTTATCCTCCAGCAGCCCGTTGGCGGCCGTCACCTTCAGGCATTGCCCGCCCGCCAGCTGCACGCGATAAACCGAAAGATTGCCCATATAGGCCACCTCGGTCACCATGCCCTGCATTGTATTGGCGGCTTTGAGCGGCATGCGCGAAAGCTGGATGCGCTCGGGGCGCACGGCGATATGCAGCTTTTGCTTCGCGCTCAGCCCGGCCATGGGCGGGCAAAGGATTGGTCCCTCAGAGGTATTGACCCGCATCATATCGGGCGCGGCCAGATCCACCTCGCCATCAAAAATATTCACCGAACCGATGAAATCCGCCACATATTTGCTGTTGGGCCTCTCGTAAATCTCGCGCGGCTCGCCGACCTGCGCGATCTTTCCCGCATCCATCACCCCGATACGGGTGGAAAGCGTCATCGCCTCTTCCTGATCATGGGTAACCACAATGAAGGTCACGCCCAGATCTTCCTGAATGCGGATCAGCTCGAATTGCGTTTCCTCGCGCAGCTTTTTATCCAGCGCGCCAAGCGGCTCATCCAGTAATAAAAGCTTGGGCTGCTTGATCAGGGATCGCGCCAGCGCCACCCTTTGCCGCTGCCCGCCCGAAAGCTGGTGGGGCTTGCGCGCGGCTAGTCCGTCAAGCTTCACAAGGCCCAGCATATCCTTGGTGCGCTGCATGGCCTCGCCCTTGGGCACCCCTTCGCGCAGCAGCCCGTAAGCCACGTTTTTCTCCACCGACATATGCGGGAAAAGCGCGTAGCTTTGAAACATCATATTGGTCGGGCGCCGGTTGGCGGCGACGCCGGTCATATCCTGCCCGTCTATTTCTATCGTGCCCGTGCTCGGGGTTTCAAACCCCGCCAACATGCGCAGGAGCGTGGATTTCCCGCAGCCCGAGCCGCCAAGCAGGCAAAAAAGCTCGCCGCGATAAATATCGAGCGAAATATCATCCACCGCCGCCAGATCGCCAAACATCTTGGTGATGCCGCGAATGCGCACAAAAGGCGGCTCGGCACCCGCGCGCCAAGGCTTTGCTTCTGCTGCTGGAATATGCTCGCCCATTCGCCCCCCGAATGCCGGGAGCGCCAGTAAGCGCCCCCGATCGCCTTATTGGCCGGTTTTCACCCGGGTCCAGAGCCGCGTGATGGTGCGGTCTGTGCGCGCATCATATACGGTCGAGGCCCAAAGGCCGGCCTTGGCGGCTTCGGTCGGAAAAATGCCCGGATCGGAGGTGATATCAGGATCCACCAGCGGCATCGAGGCGGCGTTACCATTGGCATACCACACATAATTGGTGATATCGGCGGTGATCTGCGCATCCATCACAAAATTGATGAAAGCATGCGCGGCATCGGGGTTGGGCGCATCCGCCGGAATGGCCATCATATCAAACCATTGCAGCGCGCCTTCTTTCGGAATCACATAGGCAATTTCCACCCCGTTTTCGGCATCCGCCGCCCGGGCTTGTGCCTGAAATACATCGCCAGACCAGCCCACGGCCACACAGGTATCTCCATTGGCGAGGTCCGAGATATATT
>JALSHK010000410.1 GCA_026982275.1 Paracoccaceae bacterium
CCAATCCACACTCTGCGCCTGAGCGGCAGATGCAAAACCTATGCTTAGAAACAATATTGCTGCTAAAGCGGCAAATAATTTATTGGCGCATTGCAAGCGGCGGACCATAATATTCTTCATCCTTAACCCTTAATGTCTCAATATACCCAACGGACGACAGATAAATTTTATCCTGTCAGCAAAATGTCATCTAATTTCGTTTTGCGTTATATTGTAACAAATTATTAATTCCACAAAAAAATGCTGTTTATATAAAAAGCTCAATCAGGATGTGGGCAGGATTTGACCAACGCCCCCCTATATTAACAATGCGTCCAATACCCCCATCAAAGGCCTTCTGCGCCAATTCTCTAGCAATATCAGCTGGGCTTACATCTTGAGCATCACAACAGATTGCTCCGGGATGGGTCGCAAACGGAATTTCTTCAATGAAAAGGTAAAATTGGGGTCAGAAAAGCAACTTATGTTGGCATTCGACAAAAACTGGGATGGTGCACCCGGCACGATTCGAACGTGCGACCCCCTGATTCGTAGTCAGGTACTCTATCCAGCTGAGCTACGGGTGCTTCCGCTGCTGTATCTATCCATGACCGCAAGGAAGCGCAAGGGCGAATTGGAGAAACTATGGATCATTTTTCCGAGGTAGATAAATTCTGAAGCACGTGCCCTTTGCCGAGGTTTCGGCCAGCTCCAGCCTGCCGCCATGGCCGCGCACCAGTTCAGCCGCGATCGCCAGGCCCAGCCCCGTTCCGCCTTTGCGCACCGAGCCTTGAAACGGCCGGAAAAGCTTGGATATGGCGGCTTCGGGCAGGCCCGGGCCGGTATCGCACACATATATCTGCACGCCGCCGGGCATGCGGTTGGCCCGCACACAAATCTCGCCGCTGCCCTGCATGGAAGACATGGCCTGCCGCGCATTGCGAACAAGGTTTCCCAGCACCCTGAACATCTGGTCCCGATCGGCCACCAAGGCAAAATCCGGTGAAAACTCACAACGAAAACGAACCCCGCCGGTTTCTTCGCGCAGGTTTTCCCCGTCGATGATTTCATCCACCAGCGCCGCCAACCCAAAGCGCTCCGGCTTGGGCGGGGCTTCTTCGGCCTTGCCAAAGGTCAGCGTGCGCTCGCACAGGTTAATCGCCCGATCCACCGAATTCATCAGCTTGGGTGCCACCCGAGCCACAATCGGGTCTTTGCTCATTTCGATCCGGTCCGCCAAAAGCTGGGTTGTGGTCAGGATGTTGCGCAGATCATGGCTGATTTTAGCCACCGCCTCGCCCAGCTGCGCCAGCCGCTCTTTCTGCTTGAGGCTGGCGGTGAGCTGGGTTTGCAAATCTTGCAGCGTGTCTTCGGCGGCCCGCAGTTCCAGCACGCGGTTTTGCGGGGAAATCACCCGCGTCGCATCTTCCGGGGCTTGCTGGTAATCCATCATATTGGTCACCAAGCGGCGGATCGGGCGCACCAGCAAGCGGCGCACTGCCACAAAAAGCATCGCCGAGCTGATCACCGAGATCAGCAGCGAGATAAAGAAAATATTCTGACCATATACCAGCATGGCATCGCGCAGCGGC
>JALSHK010000411.1 GCA_026982275.1 Paracoccaceae bacterium
CTTTGGCGCATATTTTCCGGAGCCTGCCCATGCCGTTTGAGCCAAGCCGCTATCAGCCCTATGATTTTGCCAATCGCCGCCATATCGGCCCCTCCCCCCGCGAAATGGAGGAGATGCTCGAGGTGGTGGGCGTGAAGACGCTCGACCAGTTGATCGACGAAACCGTGCCGGCCAGCATCCGGCAAGAGGGCGAGCTGAAGCTGCAAACCCCGCTGACCGAGCGCGATGTGCTGCACCATATGGAAGCGGTGATCGGCCAGAACAAAGTGCTGACCTCGCTGATCGGCCAAGGCTATCACGGCACCATGACCCCGCCGGTAATCCAGCGCAATATTCTGGAAAACCCTGCATGGTATACCGCCTATACCCCCTACCAGCCCGAAATCTCGCAGGGGCGGCTGGAAGCCTTGCTCAACTTCCAGACCATGGTCAGCGATCTGACCGGCCTGCCAATTGCCAATGCCTCGCTTTTGGATGAAGCCACGGCGGCCGCCGAAGCCATGACCATGGCCAAGCGCGGCAGCAAATCCAAAGCCAAGGCGTTTTTCGTGGATGAAAACTGCCATCCGCAAACCATCGAAGTGATAAAAACCCGCGCCGAGCCGCTGGGGATCGAGGTGATCGTCGCCAACCCCGAAATCGACATGGATCCGGCTTCGGTATTTGGCGCGATCTTCCAATACCCGGGCACCTATGGCCGCGTGCGCGATTTCAGCCCTTGCATTGCCGCCCTGCACGAGCATAAGGCGATTGCGGTTATGGCCGCGGATATTCTGGCGCTCTGCCTGCTGAAAAGCCCGGGCGAAATGGGGGCGGATATCGCCATTGGCACCACCCAGCGCTTTGGCGTGCCCATGGGCTATGGCGGCCCGCATGCCGCCTATATGTCCACCACAGACAAGCTCAAGCGCTCCATGCCGGGGCGGATTATCGGGGTTTCGATCGATGCGCGCGGCAACAAGGCTTACCGCTTGTCCCTGCAAACCCGCGAGCAGCATATCCGGCGGGAAAAGGCCAATTCCAATGTCTGCACCGCGCAGGCTTTGCTGGCGGTTATGGCCTCTATGTATGCGGTATTTTATGGGCCGGCAGGGCTGAAAGCCATCGCAGAATCGGTGCATCGCAAAACCTCGCGCCTCGCCAAGGGCCTGGAAAATCTGGGCTTCAAGATCGAGCCGGAGGTGTTTTTTGATACCATCACCGTGAAGGTCGATGCCCTGCAAGGGGTGATTATGGCGGCGGCGGTGAAAGAGGGTATTAATCTGCGCAAGGTCGGCAAGGACCGGATCGGCATCAGCCTTGACGAGCAAACCTACCCCGAAACCATCGAGGCCGTCTGGCGGGCTTTTGGCGGCGATTTCAAGGATGACAGCGCCAGGCACCGCGAATATCGCCTGCCCGAAAACATGCTGCGCACCGACGAATACCTGACCCACCCGATTTTCCACATGAACCGCTCGGAAGCGGAGATGACCCGCTATATGCGCCGTTTGGCCGACCGTGATCTGGCGCTGGACCGCGCGATGATCCCGCTTGGTTCCTGCACCATGAAGCTGAATGCCACAGCCGAG
>JALSHK010000412.1 GCA_026982275.1 Paracoccaceae bacterium
CGGGCTGGAACGGATGGTGGATACCACCGACACCCGAACCCCCTGGCGCTGGAGGCTTTCGACCACAGGCCGGAAATCCCCGTCGCCCGAGAAGATCACGATATGGTCCACATGCGGGGCCAGCTCCATCGCGTCTACCGCCAGCTCGATATCCATATTGCCTTTGATTTTGCGGCGACCCATGGAATCGGTGAATTCCTTGGCGGGCTTGGTGCGCATGTGGTAGCCGTTATAATTCAGCCAATCCACCAGCGGACGGATCGGGGAATACTCTTCGTTTTCCAATAGCGCGGTGTAGTAAAACGCCCGCAGCAGCTTGCCGCGGCGCATGAATTCGGTGCGCAAAAGCTTGTAGTCGATATCAAAACCCAGCGCTTTGGCCGCTGCGTAAAGATTTGATCCGTCAATGAACAGCGCCAGCCGTTCGTCGCGATAAAACATAGGAGACCTTACCTTATTCAAGAAATGGCTTGCATGGGGGCGCTTCTATAATAGGTATACCCTAGCGCACAATGCTCACTATGGGAAATAGTTACCAATGCAGGTAAATCAAGGCAAAAACGCCCAGGTTTTTAATCATGAAGCCTTTGTTGCACTAGGCTCTAACCTGCCGGCAACCACCGCAAGCCCAGCGGCACTTGTGCGGCAGGCGCTTAGGTTGTTGGAGGGTGATTCGGTCAGCCTTGCTGCCCAAAGCCGGCTTGTGCGCTCCCCGGCTTTTCCTGCGGGCAGCGGTCCGGATTATGTCAATGCTGTGGTGATGCTGAATACCTGCCTGAGCGCCAGGGCGCTTTTGGCGCGCCTGCATGCTATAGAGGCGGAACTGGGGCGGGAGCGGCAGGTGCGATGGGGCGCGCGATGTATCGATCTGGATCTGCTGTTTTATGATCAACAGATTTCACCGGATGTTGCCACCTATAATCGCTGGAAAAACCTGCCACCGGAATCACAGATGCATGAGGCACCCGACGAGCTGATATTACCGCATCCGCGCTTGCAAGACCGGGCATTTGTGCTGGTTCCCCTCGCCGGGATCGCGCCGGAATGGCTGCATCCGGTGCTTGGGCTAAGCGTCAGGGCGCTTCTGGAGCGGTTGCCGGCGGCAAATATAAGGGCGATCACGCCGCTTTAGCCCTTGTCATTTTCCGGATCAGCCATTACATAACGGAATCTTCGGGACCCTTATTTTGGAGCATTCGCATGGCGCGCGTAACGGTAGAAGACTGCATCGACAAGGTAGCCAACCGCTTTGAGCTGGTGGTACTGGCTGCGCATCGCGCCCGCGAAATTGCCGCCGGCGATCCGATTACCGTGGATCGGGATAACGACAAAAACCCTGTTGTGGCTTTGCGTGAAATTGCTGAAGAAACCATTACCGCCGAGGCCCTGCGTGAGTCGGCTGTCGGTATGCTGCAATCCCATAACGAGGTGGACGAGCCGGAAGAGGATTCCATGCCGCTCTTGATGGAAAAAGACAGCCCGGATATGCCGTCCGAGGATGATATGTCCGAAGAAATCATGCTGCGCGCGCTGATGGAAGCCCAAAGCCCGAACTGACCTCAGGAGGGCC
>JALSHK010000413.1 GCA_026982275.1 Paracoccaceae bacterium
GCCCGAGCGCAGCTGCATGAAGCGCTTCACCATCCGGTCTTCGAGAGAATGGAAGCTCACCACCACCAGCAATCCTCCGGGTTTGAGCGCCGCCTCCGCGGCCACCAGACCGCGCGCCAGCTCGCCCAGTTCGTCATTCACCGCGATGCGCAACGCCTGAAAGCTGCGGGTCGCGGGGTGGGGCTGGCCGGGCTTTGAACGGGGCAGGTTTTTCATGATGATTTCCGCCAGTTGCAAGGTGGTGGTTATCGGGGCCTCTTGCCGCGCCGCCACAATTGCCCGCGCGATGCGGCGGGATTTGCGCTCCTCGCCAAAGCGGAAAAGAATATCGGCAATCAGGGATTCATCAGCCCGGTTCACCACATCCGCCGCCGATGGCCCGCTTTTGGACATGCGCATATCCAGCGGCCCGTCGCGCATAAAAGAAAAGCCGCGCGCGCCCTGATCGATCTGCATGGAGGATACGCCGATATCCAGCACCACCCCGTCCAGCGGCGCATCGGCTATTTGGTCAAGCTCGCCAAAACGGCCCTGCACCAGATCAATCCCCTGCGGCACAACGGCTTGCGCCAGAACATCTGGATCACGGTCAATGCCGATCACGCGGCCGGCCCCGGCCTCCAGCAAGCCGCGGGAATAGCCGCCATTGCCATAAGTGCCATCCAGCCAGACACCCCTTACGGGGGCGGCTTGCGCGAGTATCGGCCCCAGCAGCACCGGAATATGCGGGGCGACATGGATCATCCCTGCGCTACCTGGCGGCTTTCGCCCAGCCCGACAAACGGATCCTCGCCATCATCATCATCATAGAAATCCTCGTAGGCCTCCGGATCCCAGATTTGCAGATGATCAACACTACCCACAAAAATCGCGGCATCCCCGATGGCAAAGCGCTCCCGCAGATCCTTGCGCAGGATTACCCGGCCATTATCATCCACCACCAGCGGCGTGGCCTTTGAAATCAGCTTGCGGGCTTTTTTGTTGCGCGCCGGCCCATAGGGCATATCCAGAATTTCCTGACGCAGCTTTTCATAGGCTTCAAGCGTGAAAATCCGCAGGCAGGGCTCGTGGCTTTTGGAATGAATCATCACCAGCCGCGGGTTTTTGCCATCTTCGCAGGCCGGATCTCCATGGGCAAGCACAGCACGATGCGGGGCGGGAATGGATACCCGCCCTTTCGCATCGACCTTACTGGTCAGCTCGTCCGTGAAAGAAACTTCCACCTGCTACTCCTGTTACTGCCCCTGAAACGGAAAACAGCGGATCGTGCCTGCCTAACACGATCCGCCATCTGTCCCGCTCGGGTCGCCCAACTGCGATAATTCTGTTTTCTGCTCGCACTCGCGTCGGATCTGTTTTTACGTCGGGGGGAGAATGGATGCCTGTATGAACCTGCCAATTTTATTGATCTGGTAATTCGCTACGCCATTCTTTCCGTCTGTGGGTATTTTGTAGCATGACAAATCATGCCCCACAATGGTTTTTTGCCCCACTGGATAACACTCCATGAAGAATACAGTTAAATCAGGCGCGAATTATTACCACAAAACACAGCCTGTAGTGGG
>JALSHK010000414.1 GCA_026982275.1 Paracoccaceae bacterium
ATGATCACCATTACGGCAAAGGCCCTGCCCATGCCCACGCGCCGGGGCTGAGCCAGGCGCGCATGGTGCAGATCGAAACCGATATTCTGGCCAAAAACAACGAATACGCCACGGCCAACCGCGCCGAATTTGCCAAGCGCGGGGTGCTGGCGCTTAATCTGGTCTCCTCTCCCGGCTCGGGCAAAACCACGCTGCTGACCCGCTCGATCGATGATATGAAGGGGGAAACCCCGATTGCCGTGATCGAGGGCGACCAGCAAACCGCCAATGATGCCGAGCGCATCCGCGAAACCGGTGTGCCGGCCATACAGGTGAATACCGGCAAGGGCTGTCATCTGGATGGGCATATGGTGGGCCACGCGCTGGAGCATCTTGAAATCGCCGACGGCGTGCTGTTTATCGAAAACGTCGGCAACCTCGTGTGCCCCGCCGGTTTTGATCTTGGCGAGGCACATAAAGTGGTGATTCTCAGCGTGACCGAGGGCGAGGACAAACCGATCAAATACCCCGATATGTTCTTTGCCGCCGACCTGATGCTGCTGACCAAAACCGACTTGCTGCCTTATCTGGATTTCGATGTGGAAAAATGCATGGAATATTCCCGCAGGGTGAACCCCAAAATCAAAATTCTGCAGCTCTCGGCCAAGTCTGGCGAGGGGCTAAGCGAATGGTATAGCTGGATAAAAGCCAGCCAGATGATGAACAAGATAGGGAGCTGAGCCATGTGCCTTGCACTGCCTGCAAAAATTGTGGAAATGACCGGGGGCGACAACGCGATTGTGTCGCTTGAAGGTGTTAAAAAAGAGATCTCGCTGGCCTTGGTGGCGGGGGCCGGCGTGGGGGATTATGTGCTGGTGCATGTGGGATACGCGCTCAACACCATCTCGCCCGAGGAGGCGGAAAAAACGCTGGCCCTGATGGCCGAAATGGAGGCCGCCCAGTGAAATATGTAGACGAATTCCGCGACAAGGCCCTTGCCAAAAAGCTGGCCAAACAGATCGCCGAGGAGGCCGACCCGTCCCGCCAATATAACCTGATGGAATTTTGCGGCGGCCACACCCACGCGATTTTCCGCTATGGGGTGCAGGACCTGATGCCCGACAATGTGCATTTTGTGCATGGGCCGGGCTGCCCTGTGTGTGTGCTGCCGATCCCGCGCATTGATAACGCGATCGAGCTGGCCGAACAGGGCGCGATTATCTGCACTTATGGTGATATGATGCGGGTGCCGGCGAGCGGGAAAAACTCGCTGATCAAGGCCAAGGCGGCGGGCAGTGATATCCGCATGGTCTATTCCACCATGGATGCGCTGAAAATCGCGCGCGATAACCCCGAGCGCGAGGTGGTGTTCTTTGCCATCGGATTTGAAACCACTACGCCGCCCACAGCGGTGGCGATCAAGGTGGCCGCGGCGGAAGGGCTGGAGAATTTCAGCGTGTTTTGCAACCATGTGTTGACCCCGGCAGCCATTCAGCACATCCTGCAATCGCCTGAAGTGCGCGAGCTGGGGCAGGTGCATATTGACGGGTTTTACGGGCCAAGCCATGTGTCTTCCATCATCGGTT
>JALSHK010000415.1 GCA_026982275.1 Paracoccaceae bacterium
GAAATGATGGAAGGCACTACGGGCACCGACCTTGTGCTGAAGGTGGTGGAGCTGTTGCGCGAGAAGGGCGTGGTTGGAAAATTTGTCGAGTTTTATGGCTCGGGCCTGGACAACCTGCCGCTGGCAGACCGTGCCACCATCGCCAATATGGCCCCCGAATATGGTGCCACTTGCGGCTTCTTCCCGATTGATAACGAGACTCTGCGCTACCTGCGGGTTTCGGGCCGTGACGAGGACCGGATTGCGCTGGTAGAGGCCTATGCCAAGGCTAACGGCTTGTGGCGCGGGGCGGATTATGCGCCGATTTATACCGACACATTGAGCCTTGATATGGGCACCATCGTGCCCGCCATTTCCGGCCCCAAACGCCCGCAAGATTTCATCGCGCTCGATGGCTCGGTTGCGGCCTTCAAATGGCAAATGGAAAATACCTTCAAGCGGCCGCTGGATAAACAGGTGCCGGTAAAAGGCGAGGATTATACCATGTCCTCCGGCAAGGTTGTGATTGCCTCGATCACCAGCTGCACCAACACTTCCAACCCTTATGTGATGATCGGCGCTGGCCTTGTGGCCCGCAAGGCCGCCGCGCTGGGGCTGAACCGCAAGCCATGGGTAAAAACCTCGCTCGCGCCCGGCTCTCAGGTGGTTTCGGCCTATCTGGAGGCCGCTGGCCTGCAGGAAGACCTTGATAAAATCGGCTTTAATCTGGTGGGCTATGGCTGCACCACCTGTATCGGCAATTCCGGCCCGATCCAGAAAGAGCTTTCAGAAGCGATTGCCGAGGGCGACCTTGTGGCCACTTCGGTGCTTTCGGGCAACCGTAATTTTGAAGGCCGGATTTCCCCCGATGTGCGCGCCAATTATCTCGCCTCGCCGCCCCTCGTGGTGGCCTATGCGCTGGCGGGTGATATGAATATCGATCTCACCAAAGAGCCGCTGGGGCAGGACCGGAACGGCAATGATGTGTTCCTGAAAGACATCTGGCCAACCTCGCGGGAAGTGGCGGAGCTGGTTGAGCAAACCGTAACCCGCGAGGCCTTCCAGAGCAAATACGCCAATGTATTTACCGGTGATGAAAAGTGGCAAGCGGTGGAGACCACCGACAGCCTGACCTATGACTGGCCCGCCAGCTCCACCTATGTGCAAAATCCGCCATATTTTCAGAATATGTCGCCCGAAGCCGGCGCGATTTCGGATGTGAAGGGGGCAAAGATTCTGGCGCTACTGGGCGATATGGTCACGACAGACCACATTTCCCCCGCAGGTTCTTTTGCGGTTGATAGCCCCGCTGGAAAATATCTGATTGATCGTCAGGTCAGTCAGCGAGATTTCAATTCTTACGGCTCGCGGCGCGGCAATCACCAAGTAATGATGCGCGGCACCTTTGCCAATATCCGCATCAAAAACGAAATGCTGGACGGAGTCGAGGGTGGTTATACCCTTGGGCCGGATGGCGTAAAAACATCGATCTATGATGCCGCGATGGCCTATAAGGCAGCGGGCACGCCGCTTGTGGTCATAGGCGGCTCGCTTTATGGTGCGGGTTCCAGCCGGGACTGGGCCG
>JALSHK010000416.1 GCA_026982275.1 Paracoccaceae bacterium
CCGATTATGTCGTAATAGCAGCGCTTTGCCATGGGATTGTTGCCCCCTTTTTCAAATAAAACGGCCCGCCCGATCAGGGCGGGCCGTTATCAATATGCCGTTAGATCAAGATTTCCGGTTCTCGTCTAGATCTTCGAAATCCGCATCCACTACATCATCATCCGCCGCGGCTTCGTCCGGCGCATCGGCTCCGGCCTCCGCAGCTTCGGCCTCGGCTTTATAGATCGCTTCGCCCAGCTTCATCGCGGCTTCGGTCAAATCCTGGGTCCGGGTCTTGATGGTCTCGGCTTCGGTGCTTTCGTCCTCAAGCGCTTCTTTCAGGTTTTTAGCCGACATTTCGATAACTTCAACAGTGGTTGGATCCACTTTGTCGCTATGCTCTTCCAGCGATTTTTCGGTTGAGTGGATCAGGCTTTCGGCCTGGTTTCGCGCCTCGATCAGCTCGCGCTTCTCTTTATCGGCCTCGGCATTTTCTTCGGCTTCTTTCACCATGTTTTCGATGTCATCATCAGACAAGCCACCCGAGGCCTGAATGGTGATTTTCTGCTCTTTATTGGTGCCTTTATCCTTGGCCGAAACCGATACAATGCCGTTGGCGTCGATATCAAACGTGACCTCGATCTGCGGCACACCGCGCGGGGCGGGCGGGATTTGCTCAAGATTGAACTGGCCCAGAACCTTGTTATCCGCTGCCATTTCACGCTCGCCCTGAAATACCCGAATGGTAACCGCATTCTGGTTATCTTCGGCGGTGGAAAACACCTGTGATTTCTTGGTCGGGATGGTGGTATTGCGATCGATCAGGCGGGTGAATACCCCGCCCAAAGTCTCGATCCCGAGGCTCAAAGGGGTTACGTCCAGCAGCACAACGTCTTTCACGTCGCCCTGAAGCACACCGGCCTGAATGGCCGCACCCAGCGCCACAACCTCGTCAGGGTTCACACCCTTATGTGGCTCTTTACCAAAGAATTTGGTTACTTCGTCCATCACTTTTGGCATACGGGTCATACCGCCCACCAAAACCACCTCGTCAATGTCGCCTTTGGTCAGGCCCGCGTCTTTTAATGCTGCCGCACAGGGCTTCATCGAGGCTTTGATCAGATCGCTCACCAGCGATTCCAGCTTGGCGCGGGTCAGCTTGACCACAAGGTGCAAAGGCTGGCTCGTTGCCGGGTCCATGGTGATGAACGGCTGGTTGATCTCGGTCTGGGTGGCGGAAGAAAGCTCGATTTTGGCCTTTTCCGCGGCTTCTTTCAGCCGTTGCAGCGCCATCTTGTCGCCCTTCAGGTCCACGCCGTTGTCTTTTTTGAACTGCGTCGCAAGATAATCCACAATGCGCATATCAAAATCTTCGCCGCCAAGGAATGTATCTCCGTTGGTCGATTTCACTTCAAACAAGCCGTCGTCGATTTCAAGGATCGACACATCGAAGGTGCCGCCGCCAAGGTCATAAACCGCGATGGTTTTGCTGGTTTCTTTATCAAGGCCGTAAGCCAAGGCAGCAGCCGTCGGCTCGTTGATAATGCGCAGCACCTCAAGCCCTGCGATCTTGCCGGCGTCTTTGGTGGCTTGGCGCTGGGCGTCGTTAAAGTAGGCCGGCACGGTAATAACGGCCTGACTGACGGTTTCGCCGAGGTAATCCTCTGCGGTTTCTTTCATTTTTTGCAGGATAAAGCCCGACACTTGCGAAGGCGAATATTTTTCGCCCTTTACTTCCACCCATGCATCGCCATTGGGGCCTTCTACAATTTTATAGGCCACGAGGTCTTTGTCTTTAGCCACCATCGGGTCGTCATAGCGGCGGCCGATCAGGCGCTTGATGGCAAACAGGGTGTTTTCAGGGTTGGTGACGGCCTGGCGCTTGGCGGCCTGGCCGACAAGGCGCTCGTCGTCGGTGAACCCGACAATGGAAGGCGTGGTGCGTGCCCCTTCCGAATTTTCGATAACTTTTGGCTGTGAACCATCCATGATGGCTACGCAGGAATTTGTGGTTCCGAGGTCAATTCCGATAACTTTTGACATAATATGTCCTTTCTTTTGGCGATTGTGGAGCAGCAGTCCGGTATTTCGGCCCCGACGCCCCATCCCATTACTTTGAACCGTATATAGGAGTGCATGTGGGGGCCTGCAAGCGCCGCGCGGACAGGTTTTTGATGTTTTTTATCAAAAATTGCAAGCGTGAAATGCCGCTAAGGGATTCTATTGATGGAGGATTACGGCAAAGGCCGTTTTTTTCCTGCCTTATCAACCGCAACAAAGATGAACCGGGCTTCTGTGACTTTCAACCGCTCGCCTGAAGGCTGGCGGGTAACCCAGACCTCGACACCGATATGCAGCGAGGTGTGGCCCTCTTTTATAATGTCGGCATGGATAGAAACGAGATCTCCGACCAGCACCGGCTTGTGAAAGGTCATGCCTTCTACGGCTACGGTTGCCACCCGCCCCCTGGCTCGCATACGGGCAGGCACCGATGCGCCCAGATCCATCTGGGCCATGAGCCAGCCCCCGAATATATCGCCATTTACATTGGCATCGGCCGGCATGGCGATGGTTTGTAGCGCCACAGCGGATTTGGGCGGGGCACTCATCTATTTTCTCCATGCTTGGATTTGGACAGGTTTTTGCGGGCCCATAATTCGCCCATCAAGCCTATGATTATCGTCGTGAAGGTAAAAATTATGGCATATTTCATGGAGGTTACGTCTTTGCTGTAATTGATAAATGTCGCCAGCCGGGCCTGGTCGATAGTATGAAATAGCGGGTTCCATTCAAAAAACCCGATCATCGAGGAAGGCATATAGGCAGCAGGCAGGAATTTTCCCGAGGTAAACATCTGGGCGCGCATATAGGCCTGGGAAAAGATCTTGATAAAGCCGGGCGCAAGCGGCGAGAGCATCATGAAGATCATGCCAACGCCAATGCCGCTGGCCCAGGAAAAGAAAACCGGCAATATAAGGCCGGGGGGGTTGTCGATGGTGGTATCCATGCCAAAGATCCACAAGGTGGTAACTACCAGAATAATGGCAACCGCCTGAAGGTAAAGCCCGGCAAAAGCATTGGCGAGGATCGACAGGATTACCGTCATCGGGGCGTGCTGCATCATGGCAGAAGTGGCATTCTGGGCCGAGCGCACCGAGCCTATGGCCTTGATATGTGTCAGCATCAGCAAAATGCCGGTGATCAAAAACATCATAAAATCGCCGCGAATGGCCGCGCTTCGTCCCATAAACATGAACAGGATATAAAACATCCCCATAAACATGGTTATCTGGCCGACCTCTTTTAGAATCCCGAAAGTGGCATTACCGCTCTGGGTGCGCACCTCGCGCACCACGGAATGATAGACCAGCTCCATGAATTCCATGGTGCCCATGAGCAAGGATTTTTTTTGCGCAGCTCTATCCATGGTTTCCAACAGCCAAATTCAGCCCAAAGCGATGATTACATCTTGCCGATGAATAGGCCATAAGTCCATAACAGGAGTTAAACAAGGCAATAGCTTAAGGAAATGCCTATGGAAAATGCCAAGATCGTTGAGGTTATACGGGCGCTTGCCCTCGAGGCCGGCGATAAAATCATGGAAATTTATGCGCGCGATGATTTCGGGGTGAGAGCCAAATCCGACGATTCGCCTGTGACCGAGGCCGACGAGGCCGCTGATGCGCTGATTTCAGCGGGGCTAAAAGCCGCCTTTCCCGAGATTGCGCTGGTGACCGAAGAGCAGTCAGACAGCCATAGCGTGGTGGCGGAGCGGTTTTTCATCGTGGATCCGCTGGATGGCACCAAGGAATTTGTGCATCGGCGCGGGGATTTTACCGTCAATATTGCCCTGATCGAAAATGGCACGCCGGTATTGGGCGTGGTTTTTGCCCCTGCCAAAAAGCGGCTGTTTTATACTGATCAAACCGGTCAGACGATTGAGGAAAAGCAAGATGGCAGCCGAATACCGCTGCGGGTTTCCACACCCGATAACGAGGCGCTGATTGTGGTCGCCTCGAAATCCCACCGTGATGCCGCCACGGATGAATATATCAATAAATACAAGGTTGCCGATAGCGCTGCCGCCGGCTCTTCTCTGAAATTCTGTCTGGTGGCGGCGGGCGAGGCCGATCTATATCCCCGCCTTGGCCGCACCATGGAATGGGATACCGCAGCGGGCCATGCGGTGCTGATCGGCGCTGGAGGAAAGGTGGTGCGATTTGAGGATCATACCCCGCTAGAATATGGTAAACCTATCTACGAAAACCCGTTTTTCATTGCCCTCAGCCCGGGGGTGCAGCTGAAAGAGGCCTAAATGCCGGATCTACCGGATATCAGCGTTATTATTGTTAGTCGGGATCGACCTTGCGAATTGCAAAAGATGCTGGCCTGCCTGCGCCTGCAAGATATTTCCGGCTTTGAAACCATCGTCGTAACCAATACCCCTGGTGCGCTGGAAGGGGCGCTTACCCCTTCGCCATTGCGGCTGTTTGATAGTGACGAAGCCAATATTCCGGTTTCCAGAAATGTGGGGCTTGCGGCGGCACAGGGGCGATATGTGGCGTTTTGTGATGATGATGCGCTGCCGGATCCTTCATGGCTGCGCCGTTTGCTGGCCCCGTTTTCCAGTTCGGAAATTGGCGGTGCCGGCGGCTATACGCGGGGCCGAAACGGCATATCGCTGCAATGGAGCGCGGTAAAAACCAACGTGCTGGGCGAGGCACGCCCGCTGGAGATCGATCCGGACAGGGATTTTACGGTTTTTGCGCCATCCGGCAATACCGCGCCGGTAATGATCGGCACAAATTGCGCTTTTCGCGCTTCTGCTCTTCGCCAGATCGGCGGGTTTGATCCGGCCTTTGCCTATTTTCTGGACGATAGCGATATTTCGCTGCGGCTATCGCAAGCGGGATGGAAGCTGGCGATTGTGCCGGCGGCGCAGGTGCATCACGGCTTTGCCGCCGGCCCTTATCGCCAGCAAAACCGGGTACCACGCACATTAAAACCCCATGGGAAAAGCATGGCGGTTTTTGGCCGGAAACATGCTGCGGAGCGGCTTCGGGAGCCGGCACTGGAACGCTATAAATCGCTGCAATCCAAACGCCTGGAAAAGCAGATGCTTGCGGGGCTGATGGAGCCAGCGGCATTGCCAAAGCTGCTGGAAAGCCTTGAGCAGGGCTATAATCAGGGCCGGCATTTTTTATTGCGCAGACAGATGGATTCACCCAGGCCCAAGGCCGGGCTTGCGCCCGGATTTGCAGATGTGCATCGCCCCCATATCATGCTTGCGGGGCGCAAATCAAACAAGGGCTGGATGCTGGATCTGGCCAAAAAACTGGTGGCAGAACAGGCCGTGGTTACGGCGCTGACCCTGTCGCGCAGCGTGGCCTATATGCAGGTCGGGTTTTCAAAACACGGTTTCTGGCAGCATGAAGGCGGGCAATTTGGCAAATCTAATCGGGATGAGCCTGTTTTTCAGCGCCATGGCTTGCGGCAAAAAGCCCGTGCCGAGGCCAGGCGTTTGCAGGATATCAGACCTGTTTCCTATCTTGTGTTTCCTGACCGGACAGACAAAAATGACATAATTCTGCCGCAAACAGATGTCATGCATTTTCTTAACGAGTTTTCTGTGGAATCAGTATAGATGTGTATCGTTGAGGCAATAACGGCTCTTTCTGGTTGGAATGTATGATGGTCAATAAAGTCACAAAAGCGATATTTCCGGTTGCCGGTCTGGGCACACGGTTTTTGCCCGCTACCAAATCGATCCCCAAAGAGATCATGACGTTGGTAGACCGCCCTTTGATCCAATATGCGATTGATGAAGCGCGCGAGGCGGGCATCACCGATTTTATTTTTGTAACGGCGCGCGGAAAATCGGCGCTGGAAGATTATTTCGACAGCAACCCGGAGCTGGAAAAAACATTGGCCCGCAAGGGAAAAACCGAACTTCTGGAACAGCTGCGCGATACCGATATGGAAAGTGGTGCCATCGCCTATATACGCCAGCGCGAGGCGCGCGGCCTTGGCCATGCGGTGTGGTGTGCCCGCCGTCTGGTGTCGGCAAACGAGCCTTTTGCGGTGCTTTTGCCCGATGATGTGATTGCCGGGCGGGTTGGTTGCCTAAAGCAGATGGTTGAGGCTTATCAAGAAGTTGGCGGCAATATGGTGGCGGCAATGGAGGTCGATCCCGAGCGGGTTTCGAATTACGGTGTAATTGATCCGAGTGATAGTGATGGCCGTATGATTGCCGCCAAAGGCATGGTGGAAAAGCCGAGCCAGCATGATGCGCCGTCCAATCTGGCGGTCATTGGCCGATATATCCTGCGCCCCGAGGTTTTTGCTTCGCTCGAGAAGCAGAAAGCCGGAGCCGGTGGCGAGGTGCAGCTAACCGATGCGATTTGCGCCCAGATCGGCAAGGGCGCGCCGGTTACGGGCTATCTTTTTGAAGGAGAGCGATATGATTGCGGCTCCAAGGCGGGATATCTTCAGGCCACGGTTGCCTTTGGGCTTGCGCGCCCGGAGCTGCATGATGAATTCCGCGAATATATCGAAGCCCTTACCTCGCTTTTGCGCGCTGCAGAGTAGCGCAGGCCGATGGCGAGCATTTTGCTTGATATCAGCCGCAGCATTTCGCGCGCGCCTTTTTCATACGCAACCGGTATTGATCGGGTCGAGCAGGCCTATATCCAGCATTTTATAAATTCCGAAGGGTCGGTCTGGTTTCTTTCCCGGGTGCTGAAAGGTTATGCACTACTGGATCGGAACGCGATGAAAATCGTCTGGCCGATGATTTTGCGGCAAGCGCCGTGGCAAAAGATCGATATGATCGCGCGGCTGTTCAGCCATAAGCTGCCCGAGCCGGTAAACCGCGCCGAATCCACCCTGCGACGGGTCGCGCGCGCTACATGCCTGCGCCCCGGTCTGGCCAGAATGCTGCGTAACAATTTGCCCAAGGGGTTTACCTATCTCAATATCGGCCATTCCAACCGCAAACCGGCGCTTTGGCAGGCGATAAATCAAGGCGGCGCGGGGCAAAAGCTGGCCATGGTGCATGATGTAATTCCGCTGGATTTTCCTCACTTCACCCGGGCGGATACTGCGCTGCGTTTTGAAAAAGAGCTGAAAGCGACGGCACAAGCCTGTGATGCACTGATATATAATTCCGCCGATACCGCCTGCAAAGCTGCAAAATGGCTCGATAAATGGGGGTTATATCCCGATAATTTGCCCATTCTGCTCGGGGTGGATCCGCTGGCCGCGCCGAATCCTGTGCCTGCTTCAGAGCCGCCCGAATTTGTAATTCTGGGCACGATCGAGCCGCGCAAAAACCACAGGATGTTATTGGATATCTGGGCAGACATACCGGCAGAGCTGCATATTATTGGCCAGAGAGGTTGGCGCAACGAAGATGTATTTGCCACGCTGGATGAGATTCCGATGATAGGAAAAACCGTATTCGAGCATTCCGATTTGAGCGATCCGGCATTGGCTGCCCGGCTTGCCCGCGCCCGGGCGCTGTTATTTCCGAGCTTTGCCGAAGGTTTTGGCTATCCATTGATTGAAGCGCTGCAAATGGGTATTCCGGTGATTTGTTCCGACCTGCCTTGTTTTCGCGAAATTGCCGGTGATTTCCCGACCTATCTACCTGCCCATGATAGCGATGCCTGGAAGGCCGCCATCCTGTCTGCGAGCAACGCCCCGCGCGAAGCCGTGCCAAAAGATATGAAATTTCCAACCTGGGAGCAGCATTTTGCCAAGCTGGATATGTTTCTGTATAGATGGCGAAATCAAACCGATTAACGGGCAGATTGAATGAAAAACCTTATGCGACACTACCGCTTGCGCCTTTTGCGCAAAAAATGGCAGATTCGCACCCTGTTGCGGCGCAAAGACCTTCGCCTGGTTCAGCATAGTGCGGTCTCACGCACGCCAAACGGCATTTTTCTGTTTTCGACCCTCCGTAACGAAAACGAGCGCCTGCCCTATTTTCTGGAATATTACCGAAAGCTCGGGGTGGAGCAGTTTTTCATTGTCGATAACGGCTCAACAGACGGCAGCCATGAATATTTGAAATCCCAGCCCGATGTTTCGCTCTGGTATACGCAAGCCAGCTATAAGCGGGCCAGGTTCGGGGTGTTGTGGATAAACGGTTTGCTCAATGCCTTTGGCCATGGCCATTGGTGCCTTGTCGTGGATGTGGATGAGCTTTTGGTCTACCCGCATCACAAGACCCGTCCCTTGCCGGCGCTTACCCAATGGCTGGAGGCTGGAAAGATAAGCACATTTTCGGCGATGCTTCTGGATATGTATGCCAAGACGCCAAAGCCATGCCCGCGCGGCACAGATCCGCTAAAGGTGCTGAATTATTTTGATTCCGGAAATTACACCCTGCGCCGCAATACACGCTTTACCGAGCTGTGGATCCAGGGCGGCCCGCGCCAGCGCCTGTTTTTTGCCAACCGCCCAGCCAAGGCCCCGGCGCTGAATAAAATCCCGCTGATCAAATGGCGCAAACATTTTGTCTATATTTCCTCCACCCATGTTTTATTGCCTCGTGGCCTTAATCAAACTTATGAGCGGGGCGGTGGCGAGCGGATTTGCGGGGCATTGCTTCATACCAAATTTCTGCCCGATATGGCCAGCCGTGCGCAAGAAGAGTTGATCCGCGGCCAGCATTATAACAACAGCGCCGAATATCGCGCCTATAGTGAAAATAAAAATGCGCTGGCCGAAATATGGACTCCACAATCCACGCGCTTTGAAGATTGGCAACAATTGGAACGCCTGGGATTGATTTCGCTTGGAGGCTGGGCATGAGCATCGGATTTGTGCTTTTGGTCCATGAAAACCTGGATCGTGTGGCACAATTGGTAGCGGCGCTGCACCGCATGGGCTGCAAGTTGGCAATCCATGTCGATGCCAAGGTGCCGGAATCGGAGTATATGGCCTTCCGGCAGGTGGTTGACGGGCTGGAATCGGTGGTGCTTGCGCCAAGGCTGCATTGCGAATGGGGCCGGTTTTCATTGGTGGAGGCGCAGTTCCGGGCCGTGGAATGCCTGTTGGCCGGCTTTCCCTGTGTTTCCCATATCACGCTGCTATCCGGCTCCTGCCTTCCCAGCCGCCCATTGGGAGAGTTTATTACTTTTTTGCAGCAAAATCCGGATACGGATTATATAGAATCGGTGCGGGTTGGTGACAAGACATGGATTAAAGGCGGGTTGGAATCCGAGCGGCTCAGCCTGTATTTTCCGTTTTCCTTTGTCCGAAACCGCCGGATTTTTGACCTGTTTGTCGAGCTGCAACGCAAGCTGGGAATAAAGCGGAAAATGCCATCGGGGCTGACCCCGCATATCGGCTCCCAATGGTGGACCCTGACCCGTGCTACCCTGAGCGCCATTCTGAAAGACCCGCAACGCCCTGTTTATGACCGGTATTTCAAAAAATGCTGGATCCCTGATGAATCCTATTTTCAAACCCTTGCCCGCAAGCATAGCCAGAATCTGAAATCCCGCTCCCTTACATTCACACGGTTTGATTTTCGCGGCAAGCCTATGATGTTTTATGATGACCATCTTCGCTTTATCGAGCATATAGACAGCTATTTTATCCGTAAAACATGGTGCGGAGCCAAGGCTTTGTATACCACATTGCTTGATCCGGATCGCCAAGCCGCCAGGCGCAATCCGGATATGGAAACGGCATTTCTGGCAACGATTGAAAAGGCTGAAAACCGGCGCATAAAGGGGCGGCAAGGGCTGGTCATGCAGGGGCAGGTTCCGCGCCTGACAGAGCAGGTGGCGGCAGCACCCTACACGGTTTTGAGCGGTTTTGACCATGTTTTCCAGGATTTTCCGGATTGGATCAAGCAAGAGACAGGTCTTGAGTATTTCCAGCATCTGTTTTCGAGGCAACGAAAACCCTATCAGGAACTTGCGCCCAGATTAAAGGGAAACCTGGGGGGAAGCCCTAGATTGCGTAATCACAATCCGGAAGGGTTTTTGCTGAATTTTATCTGGAATCAGCGGGATGATGATCCGCTTTTTGCGCTTGATCCCGGCAAGAACCAGCGGCTGGCCCGATTTATTGCCCGAGATCCGAAAGCGCGGGTATTCTTCATCCGCTCGGTTTGGCTGCTTCGGCTTTTCCGGAATAACGAGCGGGATATTCAAGCGCTTCAATCTAAAATCAGCTTGAGATTACGGCAGGAACAGGCGCAATTATCGGCGCTTTTGAGCGGCAATGCGAAGGTCAAGATCATTTCGCTAAACGAAATTTTGTCGCAACCCGGCGCGGTATTGGAAGAGCTGGTTTTCGAATTACGGCCCTCTTTGGCACAAAAAAACCGCGATCTTCCCGTATTATTGCCCCGTGAAGGGCTGGAAGAATACATTGAATTCTTGCGGGATGCAGGGCTAAACTGGCATAGGGAAGCCGAAAACAGCCCGGATATTGTCGAGAATAGTTATGAATAATCAGCCATTTAAACAATTTGCGATTTTTGGCACCATGCGAAGCGGCTCAAACCTGCTGGAGCAATATCTGAACCAGTTTGACGGGCTGGTTTCTTATGGCGAGCTGTTCAATAAAGGCTTCATCGGCGTGCCGGGGCGGCACGAGTTTCTTGGTATATCTTTGGCGGCGCGGGATGAGGACCCCGAAGAACTGGTGCGGGCAATCCGGAATGCGACACCTGGGAAAACTCCCGGCTACAGGATTTTTCAGGCCCATGATCCACGGATGTTGCAACAATCCCTTTCGGACCCGGAATGTGCCAAAATAATCCTGACCCGGGATCCGGTCGATAGCTTTACCTCGTTACAAATTGCCAGAAAAACCGATCAATGGATGATTAGCGATATTGCTCATCGTAAAACCGCAAAAATCCATTTTAACCTTGAAGCCTACGAAAAATACAAAAAAGCCCGCGACGATTATTACCATAAAATTTTCGAAGCGCTGAAGCTAAGTGGCCAGCCCTATTTCGAGCTTGATTTTTC